>CAJAHC010000517.1 GCA_903939355.1 uncultured Methylococcaceae bacterium
CTGGGCTTTGACTCTACTCAAGAGCTTTCATGCTCTTAAAGATGAAAACTTGCTATGGGAAAATAATAATCAAGAACAGAGCATGCGACTAAAACATGCGCGAATTTTGGCCGCAAAAGCACTAGAAGCTCAATTGAAAAAGAAGCGGGTATTATTAGAGCATGAGCTAACTTTATTAAGAACGAACAATGATGCAAAAGTCGCCATGCTAAAGACCAAATGTAAACAGGACATTAAAGACTATAAAGAGTACTTAACCTCTCTGGAGACTCTTAAACACTCAATTCAAACTAGTTTTGATCATCTTCCTGACGCCGTTGCCTTTACGATTCATCATCACGCTAAACAGCTATTAAACCAAATGTGGGAAACTGATGATTTTGAAAACAAAATACATCATGAACTGCAGTTAATTAAATTTATGACCACTGTCCATGAAGATACACGTCGGCATTTAGAAGAAGGCACTTCTATCGACAGCTTACCCGAAAAAACATTACGCTTAATTCAAAACAAACCATCTTTTTAATTAAAACATGACTATAAATATCTACCAATTTCCTGAAAATAGTGCTCCTTGCGCTATTTTTGTTTCTTCCTTGACTTAATACACGACATCTAAGTGTCATATATTACACCCAACAACGCCTCTCACTCTAATGTAGAGACAGCATGTTATCTAAAGCTCGCCTAGCAAATTTTGCATCTTCAACTGGCACAGATATGCGATTTATGACATGCCCTGCTGCCAGGTTTTCCAATACCCAAGCTAGATGCTGTGGGTCTGTCCTAAACATGGTTGAACACATACACAATGTTGGTGACATAAAATGAACGTTTTTGCCTTGTGTTTTACATTCATCATGTAAGCGATTAACCAAGTTTAACTCAGTCGCAACCAACCAACGGGTATTGGGCTCCGCTTCACGAACCGTTTTCAAGATATATTCAGTTGAACCAACAAAATCAGCTTTTTGACAAACCTCAAAACAAGCTTCAGGATGTGAGATAACTTTTGTTTCCGGGTAACGGGCAAGAAAATTATCAATTTGCTCCGGCTTAAACACTTGATGCACAGAACAATAGCCATTCCATAAAATAATTTTAGCCTTGCGAATTTGCTCTTCGGTTAAGCCTCCCATGGGCTTGGTAAAATCCCACGTAACCATCTCTTCCAATGGTATACCCATCAGATAACCTGTATTTCGACCTAAATGTTGATCCGGAAAAAAAAGTACCTTAGATCGCTTTTCAAAACTCCATTCCAGTATTTTTTGGGCGTTGGATGATGTGCAAACTATCCCATCATGCTTACCGCAAAAAGCTTTCAGATCAGCGGCTGAATTAATATAGGTGACGGGGGTTACTTCATTATCTACATCAATGACTTGGGCCAACTCTTGCCAACATTTCTGGACTTTTATTAGATTAGCCATATCCGCCATTGAACAACCGGCCGCCAAATCCGGCAAAATGGCTATTTGTTCTGGACGAGACAAGATATCGGCAACTTCTGCCATAAAATGCACGCCACAAAACACAATATATTCGGCTTCTGATTTTGCCGCATCTCGGGATAACTTTAAAGAATCACCAGAGAAATCAGCATGCTTAAAAACCTCATCGCGTTGATAATGATGCCCAAGCACTACACAACGTTTACCCAATTTGGCTTTAGCTGAAATAATGCGGGCGTCACATTCTTCATCATCTAGTAATGCGTAATCTTGAATAGGAAAACTTGTTGCTGTCATTTATTTACCATTAAAAACGTTACATATTGAAAATCTGTGGAACAGCATCTATTGTCACTATTGATAGTAACTTCATGAAATACTTACAGTAATAAAATTATAGGCGACTTAGCTATAATTTTTTACGAAGCTAAACGAGCAATAACAGAGGGCAACTTTTTGGGTGCTTTGATACGCAATTGCTTATTAATATTCATACGTCCAAACACAACAACAATGTCAGAAGTAGAAACGTCAAATTCTTTCGCCAAAAAACGCACCATATGATCGATGGCTTTACCCGCTTTTGGCGCTTCGGTCACACTAATTTTAAGTTGATTACCTTTAACCTTACCAATAACATCTTGTTTGGCGCCTGGTGTGCCTAAAACATTTAGTATTAATATATCCTCATCCCAGTCAAAAAAAGAAGTCATCTTTTTCGGTTTTTTGGATAATTGCTTAGCTGTTTTTTCAGTACCGGCTTTTTTTGCCACAATTGTATGAGTAAACTGTATTCGCTATGTTCCTTAAAAAATAAAAACTATTTGTAGAGTAAGAAATCATAACCCAACCTACATAATCTGATTATTTTTTAGTCTTAATTTAGTTTTTCTTTCCCTGCTGGCTTAATTAAGCGAATTCCCAATTCTTTCAATTGCTCATCTGTCACTACCGCAGGCGCATTAACCAAAGGACAAGCCGCTGATTGAGTTTTTGGGAAAGCGATGACGTCACGAATAGAACTTGATCCAGTCATCAACATCACCAAACGATCCAAACCAAACGCCAAACCACCATGCGGTGGTGCACCGTATTTTAGGGCATCCAACAAGAAGCCGAATTTTTCTCTGGCCTCTTCTTCGCCAATACCTAAAATTTCGAAGACTGTTTGTTGCATGGAAGTGCGATTAATACGAATAGAACCGCCACCCACTTCAGTACCGTTTAAAACCAAATCATAAGCGCGTGACAAGGCAGCGCCGGGATTAGCAACCAAGTCTTCAACTGAACAACTAGGCGCCGTAAAGGGATGATGAATGGCATTAAAACGACCTGATTTTTCGTCCCAGTCAAACATGGGGAAATCTACAATCCAAACCGGCTTCCATTCACCTTGCAATAAGTTGAGGTCTTGACCCAATTTAACGCGCAAAGCGCCCATCGCTTCATTAACGATACTGGCTTTATCGGCACCAAAGAAGATTAAATCGCCGGTTTGTGCACCTGTTTTAGCCAAGACACTATCCCAAACTTCTTTGGGGGCAAATTTAACAATCGGTGATTGCAAGCCATCCAAACCTGCTGCCAGATCATTAACTTTAATATAAGCCAAGCCTTTAGCGCCATAAATACTGACAAACTTGGTTAGCTCATCAATGTCTTTTCGACTTAAATCACCGGCGAGCGGCACACGCATAGCAACAACACGGCCTTTTGGATCATTAGCAGGCGCTGAGAAAACTTTAAAATCGACGCTTTTCATGTCATCAGCGATATCAACCAACTCTAATGGAATACGTAAATCAGGACGATCAACTCCAAACCTTGAAACAGCTTCCTGATAACTCATGCGAGGAAATTGAGCATCTAATTCGACATTAATCACTTTTGCAAATAATTGACGAATCATCTCTTCCATAACAGTCATGATTTCATTTTCATCCATGAAGGAAGTTTCTATATCAAGCTGGGTAAATTCAGGCTGCCTGTCAGCCCGTAAATCTTCATCACGGAAACAACGCACGACTTGGTAATATCTATCCATACCAGCAATCATCAACATTTGCTTATACAATTGTGGTGATTGTGGAAGGGCAAAAAATGAATTTTCATGAGTGCGACTTGGTACGATATAGTCGCGAGCGCCTTCTGGTGTTGCTTTAGTTAGATAAGGTGTTTCAATTTCAAAGAACTCATTATCATCAAGAAAGTTTCTCAAAACTCTAGTTACATCACGACGTACCTTCATTTTTTCTTGCATCGCAGTCCGACGCAAATCAATATAACGATAGCGCAGACGCAATTCTTCATTGACTTCAATGTCACTTTCTATGGGAAATGGTGGTGTTTCGGATTCATTTAATACCACAATGTCCTTAGCTAGAATCTCAATGGCACCAGAATGCATATTGCTATTAACCGTGCCTTGTGGACGATCACGAACAATACCAGTTATTTGCAATACGTATTCACTGCGGACCTGTTCGGCTATAGAAAAAATATTTTCTACATCAGGATCTATCACAACTTGTACTAAACCAGCTCGATCTCTAAGATCGATAAAAATAACACCGCCGTGGTCACGACGCCTGTGAACCCAACCGCAAATTGAAACAGTTTCACCTAGCTGTTGTGTGTTTAAATCTCCGCACTTGTGGGTACGCATAAATTTTCCCTGTGGATTTAAAAATTGTATATTGAATGAGATAAAAAATAATTAGCACCAAGCTCCTCTGGCAAAGTACTTTTGGTGTTAATCTGCCTTACAGCCACTCGCTGGGCAACTAGTGGCTTTCGGTGTGCTAGGAGCTGAAGGAGCCTCACTGGCGACATTCTTCTTGGCGCCGCTCTTAAAATCAGTTTCGTACCAACCAGTACCTTTTAATCTAAATCCGGCTGCAGAAATTTTTTTCATTAGCTCCGGCTTCGTACAAGCAGGACACAAAACAATGGGGTCAGCACCTAATTTCTGTAAGGCTTCATGCTCATGACCACAAGATTGACATTGATATTCGTAAATTGGCATTAACCACTCCGGTGGTAACAAAAAAATAATAACTACTATAAGGACTGAATTTAGTTTTTCCAAGTACTTACTATAGAATAACCATCTATTTTACAGACACACTGGCAACAATGAAAACTTTAACCATTACCCGCCCCGATGACTGGCACATTCATGTTCGCAATGGTGCTATTTTAAAAACAGTATTGCCCCATACGGCTAGGCAATTTGCACGGGCAATCATAATGCCAAATCTTAAGCCACCAGTGACGACAGTAGCTGAAGCATTAGTATATCAACAAGAGATTTTACAAGCTGTTCCTGCCGGCATTAATTTCACACCACTGATGACTTTGTATTTAACAACAGCCACCAAGATTTCAGAAATACAAAAAGCCGCTGAGTCTGACCATGTTTATGCATTTAAACTATATCCAGCAGGTGCCACAACAAATTCAGAATCTGGCGTAGCTGATATCCATGCTATTTATCCATTACTGGCAGAATTTGAGAAGTTAGATATTCCTTTACTGATTCATGGTGAAACAACCGATACGGACTGTGATATTTTTGACCGTGAACGTGTATTTATTGACACC
>CAJAHC010000518.1 GCA_903939355.1 uncultured Methylococcaceae bacterium
CATTGTGCATCCAGCCATCACTAATAATAATATTTTGACACCAACGCAACACATTTGTTCCGGAGAAATACCGGTTTTACTCGATGGAAATCAGCCATCTGGCGGCGATGGTACGTTTGTTTATCTTTGGCAACAGAGCACCCAAAGCAGGAAAGCCAGGTAACTTAGGTTTATTGATTCTATAACGAAGCCAAGCCTCATTACAGGCGATGATGACGCCTTGATGGTTTAGTATGGCCATTTCAGCAGGAATGGAATTAAGTACCGATTGCAATGAGAACATAGAAGACCGTAGCGCATCTTTTATTCGTTTGTTGTCTCTTGCTTGTCCTCTAGAACGTAAGATCTGATAAAACAAAACTGCTAGCAGAAAGACAGCATTATTGCAACATAGTAATAACTTAACAGCGCCTCAGGCAGTAGGTCTATTGGCTTAACAATCAGTTCCCAATGACCACCTGGCACGGCAATGTTTACACGAACACCCTTGCCGTTAAACAAGCTTTCATCCCCGTAAAAAGTGCCACTGTTACCAATCGCCCCTTCCCCTTCATTATTACGCAGGGCCACCTTTAGTTCAGGGACTCCCTTCTCAAATTGAATAAAATCCAAAAAATCGTTAGTGTTAATTACCTTACTGATCATACCCCAGTAAGAACCATCCTTTAAAAAAACAGGATTCAGATAAATCAAGGCAGACGTACCTTCAACTAACTGTAATGGTCCAGCCAAATGAGCTTGCTGTTCTTTTATGGTATGTTCAACCATAGGCCATTGCGAAGGTATCTCTTCGTAACGAAGGCCCAGCGCTTTTTCATTTCCGGCTAGCGGATATATATAAGTTATTTGATTATTAGGTGCGATACCAATATCACGAAGAATCTTACTGTCAATAATCATGCCCGCCATTATTGCCTCTAAGGCTAGAGGATCTACCTTACCATTTACCGCAAATATGTATTGCCTCAAGACTTGGGATTTAAGAGTATCACTGAACTTTAACTGTAATGTTTCCTGAATATGTTGGGTAGCGGTAACAGCTTCTTGCCAGGCTTTATCCTGTAATTTCTGTTGATATGTCTCTACCGCTAACTCACTTATACCGAGACTAAGGACAAAAACCGTTAGCGCAAGAATAACACTAGCATTGGTTATAAAAGCTTGCTTAATGCGGCTAAACATGGGGGGGGGGGGGGAGTTAGTTCAGATTCCATTGCGTATTAGATAATTCCATAAAGTTATAACTTCTATAGTCAAATTATCAAGATAATGTGAATTTAGGGTATTGCTTTTGTCAACAAGCATTAGGTAGTTATACTCTTAAACTCTGAAACATGTACACCTATGAATTGTAAAAAATGCTTTTAAAAGTCGTCTACACTAACAACTGTGTGCTCAGTCTGGATGACAAACAGTCCGTTACATCGTATTCAACTGCTTAGTAAGATAAGGATCTCCCCATGCAAGAAAACACGCCACTAACACAATCGTTGGTGTATGAGTTAACCAGACAAAACCAAGCTATCCTGATTGACCTTAAAGAGGCGGACAAAACTATCGCCCAGTTAACATTAGAACAGTGTGTGATGAAGGATGGACATCTTGAATTACTGCTGCGCTTGGCAAAGGCAAACGAGAAAATAGACCAACTGACTGTCAAACTGGCCGATGCCCATTCTGAAATAGCCCGGTTAAGTGTTGTATTACAAAATACCAAAACATAAGGTTACATTGTTGGTTATCATTAGTTATATAACAACAACTTGTGTTGCTTTGTTAATGTTATTTATATTAAATATGGACAACAAGGGTCTATTGTTGTCCTACATCAAGCCATAAGCATACAACATTGAAGCAATGTAGGCCTACAATGCTGTAGGTATGTTTTACAATGTAATAGATCAACCCTTCTTTGCTACGGATGCAGACAACAATGCTGTAGTGTCAGCCAACAATACTCTAGATGCAGACAACAATGGGCTAGATGCAGACAACAATACTGTAGAGTCAGACAACAATGGGCTAGATGCAGACAACAATGCTTCTAAAAAGGGTTGCGGAGGTCATTGTCAACCTACAATAGTTCAATGTTACCCTGCACCAACACCAATGTAGACATGATCTAGCGCATTGTTGTATGACTTTGTTCCAATGTAGGTTGTCTTTACGCTATTGTTGGCATGCATTGCTCTGTTGTTATCCCCATCCAGTCTCATAACAAGCTAATATTGGCTGAAATAATAGTCAACTGAGAGTGACGTGTTAGATACGGTTTGTCATTAGCGGCTAAACAGACTAGTTGATTAATTCAACTATACTCAAAATCGTGACAACGTCATTAACCCTTATCACTGTTCGTTTAACGGGCAAAGCAGAGGCATTTATGAAATCGCAAAAAGCAAACATCAGTTTTAGCAGAGTAAGAGACAATGAGTTAGCCAGTACGGCTCAGAATATTGTTAATAAAATGACCGGAAATCCCAACTTTACGGATCCTCAGCCCACTATAGAGACTATTCAAGAAGCTACTCACGCTTATTCTGCCGCCTTGGCAAAATCCAAAGACGGGAGCAAAGAAGATACGGCCATTAAAAATGCCTGTCGCTTGGGTCTGGAAACTTTACTGTTTACACTCGGTAATTATGTCAATTTGATTGCCGAATACGATGTGGTTAAATTGGAGAGCTCAGGGTATCCCATCTCCAAAATACCCGAGCCGGTGGGCATTTTGGCAGCACCTAGTTTAATGGTGCACTACGGTCAAAATCCAGGAGAAATCAGTGTTGAGATGAGCCCCATCGCTAAAGCCTCCGGTTATATTGTGCTTTACTCCACGTTGCCGGCGCCTACCGACAATGCTGAATGGTATGACAAGTTATTTTCTGGCGCTAAAGGCACGTTAACGCACCTAAAAAGCGAAACTAAATATGTCTTTAAAGCGGCGGCCATTAGCCCAGAAGCCAATAAAATGGGCTTGTATAATTTCTCTGATTCAGTTGAGAAGTTGGTGCCTTGATCAGAAAAATCAGTCATTTGTAAACGTATTTTGACTTTTTGTAGGGGTCTATAAGGCTATGCTGATATACCCTACTCAGGGTTTGCTAACAATTTGATGGTTTATGGCGCTACGCTTATACACTCTACTATGCATCCTTAGAGCGTATAAGCGCAGCGTCATGCGCCAGAGCATAATCTTAATTCACGCCTTTATCGCTATCTCTTGTCATTCGCCTCCATATAATCAATTATTGCCTCTACATCACTATCACTCAGCTTTAAATTAGGCATGACTATTTTGTTGTATCGGTTATAAAGATCAACAGCAATCGGGTCTTTCTCGGCCAACAATTTATCAGGGGTTTTAAGCCAACGCGTCAGCCAAGCCTTTTCACGCACTTTGGTTACCCCTTGCAAACCAGGCCCCAAGCCATCCTCTTTACCCAGACTATGACAAGAATCACAACGAGAACGAAACAATTCTTCGCCCTTACCCAATTTGGCTATTTTCTGTGCCTGATCATAGTTAACGGTATGACTATTATGTGCATCTTGATAGGCTTTAAAACTGCTCAAAGAACGACCTATCATCCACGCTAACACCTTAGGTTCATCAAAGGGAGATCGTTTTACCCATTGCCCCGTGGCTTCATTGCCAATCATAATAGTGGTTGTATGTTCAGCCAGTTTGCTGGCTTCAACATCGTCTCTAAACAACCCTAAGGTTTTTCGCAACAAAGTAATATCTGCTTTCTTACCGGTTAAAAAACTCCAGCCGGGGCCCACTTTAAATCGTTCCGCATAGTCTTTAAGCACCTTTGGCGTATCGTGCTCGGGATCAATACTAATCGAATAAAAGAAAATATCTTTTCCCATTCGATCGCCCAATAATTTTTGTACTTGCCGTAAACTGGCCGTCTCTGCCGGACAGCTATCACCACAATGGGTAAAAATAAAACTAATAACGACAATCTTATCTTTAATAAGGTCATCATAAAAATGGACCACTTTTCCATCTTGATTTAGTAGCTCAACATTTGTGAAGTAATCCGCTCCCCAAGGTGAACCTTTTGGCGCAGCCAAAGCTTGAACACTTCCCAACATTAACAAGAGGCTAATAACCCATACAGGTTTCATATAAATAACACTCGAAATTTTCATCTTTCTCGCTTCCAGTCACTTAACCAAGCAGAACAGATAACACCCCTGAGAATGTTATCTGTCCTTATTCATTATTTAGGTAAAACAAACTTACTCTTTGCTACCACATCACCGGTTTTAGCTGTGGGTAAGTAAATGCTAGGCTCGTAAGCCACACCATTCCAATCCGGCATTGGTGTCGGTATAGCGAGTGTTTGTCCAGCATCCTGTAAATCCCAACGTAATAACATGGCATGATCTTCGTGCTGCGTATTGTGACAATGCTCTACATACGTACCAGCAAAATCCCTAAAGCGAATAGCAATATCAACACTGTTAGTACTATCCACCATTGGGCCTACTCGATATAAATCCTTACGAGCATATTTTTCCCAGATGGGTGGTGCAACACCTCCCCTCTTAAGTATCAGACCTTCTTCAAAGTGAGCGTGTACGGGATGTGTCCAACCATTACCGCCGACAATATGCCAGATCTCAGTCGCACCTTGAACGGGTGCTGCTGAAACACGATGCTCATCAGCCGCTAATCCACCGCCTGGCGAACCATCGGTTTTAATGGTCCAAGGTACTAGGTCAGTGCCATTTGAACGACCAAACTCAAACGTTCTATGGACCGCATTTTTAAGCTCCGTAGCCGTCGGTTTATTGACCGGTATCATCTGCTTACCCGGAACCGCTAAGGTTTTAGTGACCAATTTTTTAGTTTTAGGATCAACCGTAGTGCTTGTCTTACTCACTGTCTCCTGATACTCAGCAGGGTTCATACTGTAATCCACTAAAGCCGGATTACTTGCCG
>CAJAHC010000519.1 GCA_903939355.1 uncultured Methylococcaceae bacterium
AGGACTATTGCAAAAATCTGGCCTTGATCCCAAATTAGTTGCTGTATGGTCTACTTTGTTGCAAGACTATATTGCCTACAATATGAATACTCAACTCCTTGCGCCACTGATAAATGGAATAAGTTTTACCCCAGCAGACAGCCTAATTCAAGATCATACCCAGTGGTTAATGTTATTTCATCGATTTCAGGAGGTTTTAAAAAAACCGTATATTAAGCCAACTGAATTAATTGCTTTGAAAAATGATATTCAGCCCTTGTTTGAGATTATTGAAAAGTATGCTAATTGGAGTGATGATGCAGCAATAACCAATTGGTTACATATTCATTCCAATCTATTAGTGTCTGTTGTTTTTGATGGCGTTGACAGAGATGATCAATTACAGCAAAAACAAATAGCTGAATTATTTGGTATGGTTAAACAATTTACACTTAACGATGAGGAAAATTGTTCGGGCCTTTCCTTGAATAGTTGTCTTGCTATGCTTCAAGCAATTGCTAACGCTAAACCAAATATACAAGCTATTGATCTCACTTTTAGTTTAGACGGTGAGAATTTCGCATTTTCAATGGAAGAGTGGTTAGCCCTCCTAAAAAGAAGTCGTCTTACTCTAATCATACATGAACTTGTTAAAGGTCGACATCTTAGCAGTGCACAACAAGGAATGGTTTTTTTTGAGGATTCTTTTACATATAACGATGTATTGCTGAATCCCTATAATAATGGAGAGCAATTATATAGTGGAAAAGCACGAATTGATGGACGCTACACTAAAATCGCCTTTGATAAGGAAGTTAAAACGGCGATTTTAAATTTGCCTGATATTTTACATAACTTACCGATTGCTGATAATGAAAAAAGATATTTTACTGAATTTGTAGATACTAATTTACGTATTTATGCAGATAACTACGTAAAATCTTATTGGAACTATTTTAGTCAATTACAAGCATCAGTACCTTCAATATGGGCATTAAATACTATATTGGATGATATACAAGACCCCAACTCTGTTCTATTAAATGCACTGGTTACTTTAAAAACAAACACAAATCTAGATTTGAAAGGTGGTTCGCAAGTATTTGAATCGTTTGGACAACAGCTTTCAAAATTCGGATTTATCCAACAGATAATGACAGAAAAAAGTGGTGGTTTTCCGGAGTATGAAAAGTATCAAAATATGATGTATCAAATGCAAATTGATATGAACTCAACTGAACCTTATGTACCACTTAAAGGAGATGAAAGTGGTCTATTTAAGGGAGCTTTAACACCAATAGGTCGTTTGGCTTGGGCTATTAAATTGAATGAGGACAGCTCTTATTTACGATTGATTAAAAACTGGTTACAAAATCATAGTGTACCTTTAGTATTTCAACAGCCGTTTCTTCAGCCTGTTATTAAAGCTCAACAATTTGGAGTTGTAGAGATAAATCGAAATATTAATGCAATTTGGACTGATCTATGGGGTTCTAATGTGTCGCCTTTATTAGATAAATTTCCTTTTTCAGCTAACGCGGGGATTGATCGGGAAGTAACACAAGATACGATATATAAAATATTTCATCCTACTAAAGGAGTATTTTGGAGTACTTATAAGCAATATTTGTCACCCATATCAGAGTATAGTAACGGTATGTGGGGTATGAGACCAGAGTTATATGATAGTTTAAATATGCCGATAAATTTCTTAACCCGACTCAATGCCATACAGAATTTAACGTCAAGTCTTTGGAGCGAGGAGGGTCTTCAAAAACCACTTGCAATAATTGTTAAATCTGGATTGTTACCCACTTTCAATAGTAAACTAATACCTGATGCGCCATTAGTTTCTTTATCCTATCTCCGTCAGGGTGGGGCTTCAGTGCTAGGTTTTAATCAAATGCCTACTTGGCAAACCTTGAATATTGAATGGTGGGTTTCCACTGATGCTCAGGTTGGTATGGAGTTTCGTAAAGATAATAATCCTGTTCGAGCTTTTACAGATACAAGTTTTTCTGATTCTAATTGGAATTTATTTAGGTTGCTACAACAAGGTCGCTATAAGGGAAACGCTGCAGACCGAAGTCATCCTAACATAACTTATCGTTGGCCACTTGCGCATCCAGATTTCCCACAACAACCACTCAATATAGAATTTGTTTTTCAAAAAAGCCCTATGTTGGTTTTCAATATGGTAGCAAGGAAATAGGTCGATGAAATTACTCTTAATTTTTAAAGTGGCTTTATTATTAACAGTAATTAATATTTTAATGGGTTGTTCAAGTACGCCAAAGCCACCACCACCATTAGGATTAAATGTCTCTGTAAATATTCAAGCTAACAATGGTGAGCTTTTTTACGTAGTTGCTAAGACAACTAATGAGAAGGGATTTATGCTTGATTCATACGAAAACATTGCTAATTTTGCTTTTTCTGATAATCCTGATCCTGATAGGCTAAGTGTGTTCTCTGTAGTCCCTGGTACCAATCAGGATTACACTATAATCCAACCTGCTGAAGGAATGATTGGGTTATATTTTCTATTGACCAAGCCAGGTTCACAGTGGAAAAAATTATTGACTATACCATTTGAGAGTAATTATGACGTTATTCTAGATGCTACTGGAAAAATAGTTATCAGAAAGTCTAAGCATTGGTATTCATTGTTTTGAATACAATAAATGATTTTATGAAATTATATTGTGAGGTATAAATACGGTAATAAATACTAACATTCATTTTTTCAAAAGTGGGAGATTAGTTAAATCGTTTTAATTTGATAGTTATAAAATTAACAGTGTGTAATTATATGAATACTAGCTGTTCTGTCTCAGGAAAAAATAATTTCGTCTACGTATTTAGTAATAATTACTTTGGAAACATAAACGTAACTCCAAAGCGTAGTCCCCATTCTGCAGCATTGTTAGGCTTCACTGGAAAATAACGACCACCGAACTGAAACTGTATCGGTTGGTTGCCAATCTTGACCAATTGACTGACTGTTAAATTGACAGGTACGTTCCATTGATTTTGTTGCCAGTTATAATTTAGTACTGGGCTGATACCAAAAGTGGTATATGTTTCTGTGGTATAGGATATTCTCGGTTGTACCAAGGTTGCACTAACATTCTCGGTATTTGACGTGTTTGCAAACGACTTGATGTGATTAGCTAATACTCCGTAAGTCCAGCCGTTTTTCTGATGTAATAAGACAATTGTAGGGCCAGCACCCCATTTTTTTTGCCCAAGTGTGTTGTCAGTGGCACTGGGATAAAGAAATACCGGGCCAGCACCCATAATCAAGCCACCAATTGATTTTTTCGGAGAAAAAAAGAAACTCTGAACGATATCACCCAAGCCGTTAATATTCCCGCCACCCTCGACCGGAGATTCGTTATGATTGATTGGTATAATAGTCCGTGTAATTAAGCTCCAATCATTACTGAGTGAAATTGGGATAATGGGTTGCACATTCAAGCGATAATGCATTGCATTTGTGGAGCCGCTGCCGAATTCCCAATTGCTTTGAATGGGCACGCTGATTAGATTAGCAACAGGGTTTTGCAATTTCATTGCTAATCCATATTTATCTATTATTTTATCGGCTGCA
>CAJAHC010000520.1 GCA_903939355.1 uncultured Methylococcaceae bacterium
ATAGGTCTCACGAAAGACACCCATGCCTTTAATAATTCGACCATCGGGATAAACCCCGTGAATCTCTGCCATTAATTCAGTGTGCGTTTTACCGTAAATCGCCGGATCAAAACCCGCTTCATTGATATCTTGAAACCCAAGCTTCTCCTGTTTATTTCTGCTGTATAACCAAGCCACTTCTTTACTGCAAAGTGGACATAGACCGTCATAAAGGAGAGTGAATTCAATTTGAGTCCGGCTTAGATTCATTGCACTACCTACGAAAAGATTAATTACAGTGTATTCTACTGAGTAGAATGCGTCATATAGGGATTGGAAAAATTTCTATTGTCGTATAAATTAGCTTTACTGTTTATTTTATACCATAGGTTTTATATTCGGAGATACTGTGTTAAAGATTAAAGCGTTACTTTTTTACGGTCTCTTGTTGTCTGCGGCAATTACTGAATGCCTTGCAAGCTCCCTCGCTGAACAATGGTCAAAAGTATCACTGCCAACTTATTCCGTTAGCGCTCAGAGCATTGGTACTTATAATGCCGGCTGTATCAGCGGTGCGGTTTCTGTGCCGATTAATGGTACGGGTTATCAAGTAATGCGGTTATCGAGAAATCGGGTTTATGGTCATCCGGATTTAAAACACTTTATTGAAAGCTTAGGGCAAACTGCCGCCAAACAACAGTTAGGATCTTTGTTAATTGGTGATTTAGGTCAACCACGTGGCGGCCCGACTTTAAGCGGGCATCGTAGTCATCAAACCGGATTAGATGTTGATATTTGGTTCTTATTATCAAAACAAGCGGCCAACCGTTCGTTAGCATTTAAGGAACGTGAGGCTTGGAATGCGCCGTCCGTACTGGTCGGACAATCAGATACCATTGATTACCGCCAATGGTCCAAGGCTAATGAGAAAGTGCTCGAAGTTGCGGCTCAAGCAGCTGAAGTTGATCGTATTTTCGTCAACCCCAGCATTAAGCGTGAACTTTGTTTAACTCATGCCAGGCATGACTGGTTACGTAAAATTCGCCCTTGGTGGAAACATGATGATCATTTTCATGTGCGCCTAAAATGCCCCAAAAACAATCACGACTGCCAAGGTCAAGAACCTCTTCCACAAGGCACCGGTTGCGATGCAGAGTTGGCGTGGTGGTTTTCTGAAGAAGCCAAGCATCCCGTGCCTTCTAAAATACCACCTAAGCCACTGGTACTACCCGTACTTTGTGACAAACTATTGAAACAATAAACCCTTTGGTATCATCGTGTTTACTTTATGTCATTCAATCCTGACTTCTACTCTATTCGGCTTTTGCGCTATCCTTTTCCCACTACCGCCTGTTGCTGTTTGCCGGCAATCAGGATACGCGCCAATTTGCGCAAGCCATCAGATGAAATTTCCAATCCAAATGGCGCACCCAGATTTTCAAGCTCATAAAGCACATCAGTAGCCGCAATAAAAGTCATGTAACGCAAACCTTGAATTTCCGGTAATTGCTTGGCTAACGTTTTTAATTGAGGCGACAAGCGTTCCCAAGTATTGGTAAAAAACACCCGTACCGGATCGTCACCATTAGCATCCTGTTCTTTTAAACCTGCTTGAAATGCACTCCGTGCTTCCAAAAGCGTTTCCATCAAGGCATCACTCAGCTCTGCCGATTTTGCATCTTCAGAGGCCTGTTTAATAGCCTTACTTAAAAATCCATCCCATTCCTGCCAACTGGCTTGCCATTGTTTTTGTTCCGCCTCGGTCAAGGGAGCGGCCGATTTTTTATCGGTGACTTTTGTCGGCGCAACAAAGCCCAGTTTAATGGCAACACCCTTATCACCGGCTTCTGCACTGGTGAACTTTAAGGTATTGAGTATTGCTTTAACTTCTGCGGTATTTTCTTTGGGTAAAAATTCAGTTACTGTTTTTTCTATATCTGCTCGAGATTCGTTTAAATCAATTTTAACGGCAGATAATTTGGGTTCTGCAAAGCG
>CAJAHC010000521.1 GCA_903939355.1 uncultured Methylococcaceae bacterium
CCGACGCCAACTTCCCATCCCTGACTTTTCTCAAGATAATTTAACGAATCATTGTCCATAAAAAACATGACATAATTAAATGATTCTACGCCAACTTGTAAACCATAGGATCCTGCCACGATATTATAGAAACCCGATTTTCTGCCATGTTTAAAAAAAACATGTACCATACTGCGTTTAAATAAAACACCACCTGTACCATACTGCGCACCGACTAAAAATCCTGCTTTAACAACACCAGGAAAAACCAAAATGCCTTTAGCCCGTCTGGATAATTGCCAAGCCTCTGAGTTGCTTGCATAAAGACTCTCCAAGGCCTCATTGGCATTACGTGTTATCTCCGAGTTTGAATCGGCTAACTGTCCGCCCGTTGATTGACAACCGCTAATAGCAAGAACACTTACAATCAAAAGTAATAAAACTTTACTATTTAACATGCGCCCACTCTCTATGATTATTTTTAAACAAAAAACATTTAAACACTGGATCAATATCCAGCTTTTATATTATCTTTCCATTCCAATATCTTGTATTGCTTTATTGCAAGGTTGACTCAGAACCTTCTGAAAAGGCTTCATGCAAGCTAAAATACCCCCCGTACCGGGTTCAACATGTGAACAATACTTATCAATTTCTGCTTCACATTCATTTGCGAGATAAGTTAGCACTACCACGGCATTTGAAAGCCGCTGGGCTGAATCATACAAAGTATTGACGCAGACACTGGACAGCTTATCTTCATAGGCAAAAATACATGCCAATTCTCGACCATTACCGGGAGTTACATTACTACAGTAAGTCGTTAATTCAGCTCTACAACCTTGAACAAAAGTTAACTCTGAACCAACACTCGTCGGCTTTAAACTATCTCTAATGGCAGTAACTTCAAAATCACCATTATCCTTTGTTTGGGATGTACTACAGGCACTTAAAAACAGATAGGCCATGATAATCAAAAAATTAACTTTTATTTTCATACGTTTTTTAAAAGAAATGAGTGTATAAAACACGGATTTTCAATGCCTACACAAGTATCAGTAACTACCCGAAATTGATCATAAATCAAGATAATAACACCACACCTGTTATTTTTTAAGAAAAAAATTGGCGCAAGGGTTATATTTTTTAAAAGTTAAAAGTTTCATAGAAAACTTAAGACATTGATCAATTAATGCCATTTATTCACAATAAGATAGCTTCATTTTTGACCAAAAACAGTGGTTTTCGAAATAAATATTAATTTAAAAGTCGAAACTCGTTTAAATATCACCGATAATGAACTTATATTTATCAAAGCTCAGAATATTTAACCCCATCTATGAAGCTAGAGAAAATCAAACTTTCAGGTTTTAAATCTTTTGTTGATACAACAGTAATTCCTATTACCGGTAATTTAACAGCGATTGTTGGGCCAAATGGTTGTGGGAAATCTAACATTATTGATGCTATTCGTTGGGTCATGGGCGAAAGCTCGGCCAAACATTTACGTGGTGGTAATATGGCTGATGTCATATTCAATGGTTCATCTGGGCGAAAACCTGTTAGTACGGCTTCTGTAGAATTAGTTTTTGATAATTCGGAAGGTAAATTAGGAGGTGAATATGCACAATACAATTCAATTGCCATCAAAAGACAAGTCAGCCGAGATGGTCAATCACTATTTCTTTTGAATGGCTCTCGCTGCAGACGCAAAGATATTACCGACCTTTTTTTAGGTACTGGTTTAGGTTCAAGAAGTTACGCAATTATTGAACAAGGTACTATTTCGCGCATGGTTGAGGCAAAACCAGAAGAATTAAGAGTCCACATCGAAGAAGCAGCAGGTATTTCTAAGTATAAAGAAAGGCGCACTGAAACAGAAAACCGCATGAAAAATACACGAGAAAATTGGGATGAGTACTGATGATTTTGCTGAATATAGACATCAGTTAGGTAAAGAACCTTTTGAATACAATGGTGAGACTATTGTAGGATATGGTGAAGAACCTTTTAAAAACTTCCAAACACCGGGAGATAAAAACTTTTTGATTGACGCGATGAGAGCTAA
>CAJAHC010000522.1 GCA_903939355.1 uncultured Methylococcaceae bacterium
AACACAAACTTGAATATCTTTCGCATAAATTATTGAACAATAGCCAAACACTGCACGCTGTTAGTCCATTAGCAACATTAAAACGGGGTTATTCACTGACAACACATGAATTATCGGGACAAATTATTCAATCCAGTTCGCAATTACGACTAGGTGACAGGGTTAAAACAAGACTCGCTGAAGGCTCTTTTATCAGCCATGTTGCTAAAATTGACTAGTGTTTGCAAATGTATTTTTGTACGCAGTGATAACAAACTTCTAACGTAAAAATACTATTTATCTCAAATAGAGTTTGTTCTAGTTAACTAAAGGCTAACTTACAAACTTATTTTCGCCAAAATTCCGGTACAAATAAAATGAGTATCGAAAATATTTGCACACGACCCAACAGCATTGCAAAAGTACAGACAACAGTTTGAAAATCACTTAAACTCGCATAAGTAGTGGCTGGACCAACTCTATTTAAACCAGGACCTGCATTATTAATGCAAGCAATGATAGCTGAAAAAGCCGTCATAAAATCTAGATCACTAATTAATAAGGTAAATATCAGTATCACAATACTTATAAAATAAAGAAAAATAAACCCTGTCACGGAAGTAACGATATCATTCTTGACTATCATCTCACCTATTTTTAAAGGCCTAACAGCAAAAGGATGAATAAATTTAAACATCTCAAGCCTAGCCTGTTTCATCAAAATAATAGTTCGAATCATTCGAATACCACCGCCCGTAGAACCAGATGAAGCTGACACGCAACTTAAAAAAAGCATCCACATAGGTATAAAGATAGGCCATTTATTAAAATCCTGATTAGAAAAACCGCAATCAGTAGCAATTGTCACCAAATTGAAAGATGCATAACGTAACGCAGTTAAATAATCAGGATAAGTCCCCTCGTCCCACAATAACCAAGCCGTAAATAAACAACTACTAATAATCAGCGTTAAAAAAGCCCTAGCCTCCCTGTCATCAATATAAGGATTAAAGTTATGCTTTTTTAGAGCCACGAAATGAGTAGCAAAGTTGATAGCTGCTAATAATTGAAAAATCGTTAGTACAACCTCAATAGACACTGAATTAAAAAAACCAACACTGGCATCATGCGTAGAAAAGCCACCTAAACTCATGGCGGCAAATGCATGGCAGATTGCATCAAACCAATCCATGCCCGCGAAACGTAAAGCAATGATACAAACCACCGTAAATCCGGCATAAACCATCCACAACGCTTTCGCAGTTTGAGCAATACGTGGGGGTAAATCTGATTCTTTGACAGATCCAGGTGTCTCGGCTTTATACAACTGCATTCCACCGATACCCAAAATTGGCAAAATCGCCACTGCAAATATAATAATCCCCATGCCGGCTATCCAGTTAAGCTCATGCCGCCAAAGATTAATGGACATCGGTAAATTATCAATACCCGTCAGTATTGTTGCCCCAGTAGTAGTGAGACCAGAAACCGTTTCAAAATAGGCATCAACGAAACTCAGTGTTGGAATGTAAATTAGCAGTGGAATTGTGCATAAAACAGGCGTTAAAGACCAGGTAATTGCCACCATTAAAAACCCCGCTTGTCGCGAAACTTTTTTTGGCGTTCGCAACGTCGGAATAAACATTAACGCCCCCAACAAAAAAGTAATCACTGTGCCTTGCAAAAAAGCTGTAGTAGCGCCGTCATGAGCTATTTGTGAGGTAATAAGACAGGTGCTCATCAAACCACTAAAGCACATGGTAACCAAGCCAAAAATATGAACTATTGTAAGAATAACATTCATGAAAGATTTAACCGGTTATGGGAAACAAAAAACGGAGGGAAAGTAAAGAAAAAATACAGAAAATTCCTGCATTCAAAAACACAAGGTTTTCAAGCAAGCGGTTGAAAAATTTGTTCAATATAACTGACCAGTTTTTTTTCTATTGCAAACATCACCACATGGTCATTTTCGGCAAATACTGTGTCATGATGGATTGGAACCACTTCTTTATTACGAATCAATGCACCCATGACAATACCGGGGGGGAAATTAATTGAATCTACCCGACGACCCACGACCGAATCATCGCTATCATTAGAATGAGCGATAGCTTCAATAGCTTCAGCAGTTCCTCCACAAAGAGAAGTTACTTGCTCTACATCACCACGACGGACATGTTTCAAAATAGCCCCCAGTGTTTCCTGGTTAGGCAATACCGTAACATCGATGCCCGTACCGGGTAGCAATTTGGTATAGGAGTTATGATTAAGCAGACATATTGTTTTTCTAGCCCCCAGACTCTTTGCCAAAGCTGCAGAAATTATATTGACACCATCATTATCGGTAATCGCACAAAACAAATCAGTGCTTTCAATTGACTCATCCTTCAACAATCCTTCATCAGCACAATCGCCTAAAAGCACAACCGTATTGTGCAGATCATTAGCTATTTTATTAGCACGCGAGGGATCTTTTTCAATAATCTTGACATGATGGTTTTTTTCCATAGCCAGTGCCAAACGCTTACCAATATGACCTCCTCCAGCAATGATAATACGCTTTAAGGGTGCCTCTAACTTATCTAATTCTTTTAAAACGCGCTTGACTTCTTTGCGAGGAGCAACAAAAAAAACTTCATCACCCGTTTCTATGCTGACTTCACCACTGACAGATATAGGTTGGCCCTGCCTGAAAATAGCGACAACACGCGTTTTGCCGCCGGAAAGACGATCTTTAAGTGTTTTTATTTTTTTACCGGTTAAAAAACCATCAGCTACAACTTTAACTGAAAACAAACGAACAAGTCCGCCGGCAAAATCAGAAATGTATAATACACCGGGGAATTCTATTAAATTACGAATTGATTCCATAACGATTTGTTCTGGGCTAATAACAAAATCGATCGGAATGCCAGTGGAGCCAAATAATTTAGGATTATTCAAGTAATCTATAGCTCGGACTCGAGCAATTGTTTTTGGTCGGTTATGCAAGGCATTAATAACCATACAGGCTAACATATTGGTTTCATCACTATCGGTAACGGCGATAACCATATCAGTATTTTGAATACCTGCTTGCTCCAAAACACTTGGATGCGCGGCATTGCCCGTGACTGTCGCAATATCGAAACGTTCTTTTAACGCGTCTAAAAGTTCCTGGCGAAAATCGATAACAACGATATCATTTTCTTCGCTCGCAAAAGCTCCAGCGACAGAGGAACCAGTTACACCAGCTCCAAGAATAAGTATTTTCATTAATAATTTACCGAATTAAACAATAGAAACCTAAGACTTAGTTTTAATAAAAACTTTCGCATGAAGATAACTAGCTGATATTTATAAGTTATGACTGGATAAATGAGGTTATTATAGGCTATGCCTAGCTAATAATCTAAGATATATTTGATATAAATAAATTTAAAAACAGCTTCCATAATCTAATAATAATTCTTCACAACCAAAAAACAGACGGGGATAGTCAATACGTATCAACAATTTCAAACCATACTCAAAAAATACAGCCAATGTTAAAAATCGTGCACATCCCGTCCAAACTCGAAAGTGACTATTGAATGAGCAACGCCAAATGGCTGTGGTCCACCAAATAATGGGTAATAATAACATTAAATGTACTTCATCCCAACTGGATACTGTTAACAAACCTCTCGTTGCAAACGTATCTGCGAGATATAAGCTAACATTCAAAACAAGAAAAAATGGCCAGAAAACCCAATGAAGTGCAACATTTCCAGTCCAAGCAGCAAACAAATATTTGCCATTAAACTTTGGTTGCTGAATTTCATCATTTAGGGGGGAACTTATAGTTAAAATAACAAATACGGTTAAAAAAATAATGAGCAATTCTAAAGGGCTAGCTAAATGAATCTGTTCAAAAAATAATGGTAAAGAATATATAAACATATCGTAAAAATAATTGTAAAAATACAGACTCCATGTAAATATCTCAATGAATTAGTGAAAAATGAGATTTACGACTAAAAGATGAGTATACAAGTATTCATGTAATCAGCAACTACCAGATATAACTCATAACAATTATCGCATGCCATCCTAAACAGATTAGTTAACTAAGAGTGGATCAACTGCAGTGATCTAAAACACTGCAAAGACGTTCAAAATACTTTAGCATTTTATCTTTTAGTAACTCTCGACCTACTAAATGTTTTACATCGCTGGCAACTCCCGCCACCTGGTCAGTATAGCTACGGACTTGCTGAAAGACCACGGTACCTTCGCGATACGCAAAGCATCCTGTTATCCATTGGCTAGAGTTATAAGAATGGGACGCATAGAACTCACGGATTAAGATCAAGGCTCCACCGCTCCAATCAATATCGATGCGATGCCTTAAAATAGTGGTTAACCGGCCCTCTACGTTTTTTTCCACCCAAGGGAATGTCTCTTTTGCACCAGTAGGTAAAATCTTGGGATAGTCTAGCCATACCTTAAAAAAGTCTGGAAAGTATCGCTCTAAAATGAAGCTCGCTTTTGCCGCTTGATGTAGTTCTACAGAAACCTTTGACTCAAGATCATCCTCGCGCATATAAGGTGCGATAGCATAAGTTCCACCTTGCCGATAAGCTTGAAAACGCTGAAACAAGATTTCCCGATAGTGCTGACCAACAGCTCCACTGATGGATGTATGCGGATTGTACTTGAGCGATTTCTTAAAAGATTTAAGACTATCTAATTCCTGAGCAGAAAGATTAAAATCATCACCCGGTTCGGCATCCAACAAAGTCAATGCATCTTCATTCGAAAGATAAATAGTTTTCAAAGAATCTACCTTACTATTCGTTGTCAATAATCCGTGAGCTGTGACATTAACTTCTAATGAACCAATATCGTCTATTCGCAAATGTTCAACCACTTTCGCTAAAGGCAGTGGTAGATACTGAATCACAGCAACTCCAAGTTCATCTTCGCTCTTTTCGCTTAAGGCATAAGTAACAGGCTGACCTTGCAATAATTCTGCGACTTGAAGATTATCCATCCCAAGTAAAGTAAACACTTCTTCAACCGATGGCTGTTCGGCAAAAGCAGAAAATCCATGCAACATGAAGCTAAGTCCTAATAACCCAACAATATGATTCAGTTTAAATGCCATCAGCAATCCTTTCTTATTCTAAAAAAAATCATATTGAGACAGAAAAATAACCGGGAAGGGAGTCGCTATTTTTTGCTAAATGAAGATAAGTAGATATCAATTCACCATTCAAACACTAAAAGGGTGTGTTTTTGTAATTAATTAATGATATATACAATCATTTTCTACAGGTTTAGTATAAGCGTTTACTCACCCTAAATAATGAAAAATATAGAGTGATACTCGAATTATTCATATTATTTGGCTTCGCACGTAACTATTAACATAGTTTTTATCGTAGATATAATTCACCGAATACAACATTTTTCACTTATGACATTTTCTTTAAAGTAATAAATTCCAACACAATTATTACCTTAAATTGGGGGTTAAACATGGGTATAAAACAAACACTAGTTGTTATTGGTAATGGTATGGTTGGGCAGCATTTTTTGGCTAGCTTCGTTACAGGTTCTGGTAAAGATGAATATGAAATAGTTACTTTTTGTGAAGAGCCCAGACCAGCTTATGATCGCGTTCATTTATCAGATATTTTTTCCGGCAAAACCGCCGAAGACTTATCACTGGTCGATTCAAATTTCTTTGAACAACACAACATCACTATTCATATAGGTGATAAAGCCGCTAAAATTTGTCGGGCATCTAAAACAGTCGTTTCAGAAAAAGGCATCACAATTCGTTATGACAAATTGGTCCTAGCGACCGGTTCATTCCCTTTTGTGCCGCCAGTGCCAGGACACGACAGAGCACACTGCTTGGTTTATCGCACAATTGAAGACCTTATCGCTATTAGGGAATCCGCCAAAACAGGCAAAGTAGGCGTAGTGGTGGGAGGAGGATTATTAGGTTTGGAAGCCGCCAAAGCTCTGACAGATCTAGGTTTACAGACGCATGTTGTAGAGTTTGCTCCCCGCTTGATGACGGTTCAGCTAGATGAAGCTGGCGGTGCCATGCTAAGACGAAAAATAGAAAACTTGGGTGTAACTGTCCATACCGGCAAAAATACCAGCCTTATTTCTGACGGTGAGCAGTGTATTAATAAAATGTGTTTTGCCGATGGTGATGAACTGGAAACTGACATTGTCTTATTCTCAGCAGGTATTCGCCCACGTGATGATATTGCTCGTGATTGTAATCTTGAAGTGGGCTCGCGTGGTGGTATCATCATTAATGATCAATGTCAGACATCAGACCCTGATATTTATGCCATTGGAGAATGTGCGCTCTGGAATAACATGATTTATGGTTTAGTCGCCCCAGGTTATGCAATGGCACGTACGGTTGTCGCTAATCTGGCAGGTAAAGTAGCCAGCTTTACTGGCGCAGATATGAGCACCAAGTTAAAACTGATGGGAGTTGATGTCGCCAGTATCGGTGATGCGCATGCTAAAACACAAGGCGCATTAGTGTATACCTATCAAAATGGTGAACATGATATTTATAAACGTTTGGTTGTCAGCACCGACAAAAAACAATTATTGGGTGCTGTCTTGGTGGGTGATGCTTCCGCCTATAGCACCTTATTGCAATACTGCTTAACCGGCATTGAACTCCCTGAACACCCAGATTCTCTGATCTTACCCTCCAGATCTAATGAATCGGTTGGTTTGGGCCCTGATGCTTTACCTATGTCGGCTCAAATTTGTTCTTGTTATGATGTGACTAAAGACGTTATTTGTCAGGCAATAGGAGCAGGTTTCAGGACTCTAAGTACTTTATCTTCAGAGACCAATGCGGCAAGCGGTTGTGGCGGTTGTGCTACCCTCCTAAAATCAGTCTTGAACTCGGAATTGCTAAAACTAGGCGTTGAGGTCAATACTGATATTTGTGAGCACTTTGCTTATACCCGTCAGGATTTATTTACCTTAATTAAGGTAGAAGAAATAAAAACTTTTGATGCCTTAGTGGAAAAGCATGGAAAAGGTAGGGGGTGTGAGATTTGTAAACCAGCTGTCGCCTCTATCTTGGCCTCTTACTGGAATGAATTTATTTTAAAGACAGATCTCATTGGTCTTCAAGATACCAATGACGCCTTTTTGGCTAATATGCAAAAAGATGGAACTTATTCAATTGTACCTCGCATTGCGGGTGGAGAAATTAGTCCTGACATGTTGATTGCTATAGGTCAGATAGGTAAAAAATATAAACTTTATACCAAAATAACCGGTGGACAACGAATTGATCTGTTTGGCGCTAGAGTCGATCAATTACCACTTATCTGGAAAGAACTTATAGATGCCGGCTTTGAAACTGGTCATGCCTATGGCAAATCATTGCGTACCGTTAAGTCCTGTGTTGGCAATACCTGGTGCCGTTATGGTGTTGATAACAGTGTTGGTCTGGCAATAGAGCTGGAAAATCGCTACAAAGGCTTACGCTCACCCCATAAAATAAAAATTGGCGTATCAGGCTGTACCCGAGAATGTGCGGAGGCTCAGGGTAAAGATATCGGTATTATAGCGACAGAAACTGGCTGGAATTTATATGTCTGTGGCAATGGCGGCATGAAACCTCGGCATGCTGATTTATTCGCCACCAGCTTAGATAAAGAAACCCTGATTAAATACATCGACCGTTTTTTAAGTTTTTACGTTCGGACTGCTGATCGACTTCAACGAACATCTGTGTGGATGGAAAACATGGAAGGAGGCTTGGATTATCTTAAGTCTGTGGTGATTGCAGATAAACTAGGCTTATGCGAGCAATTAGAAGAACAAATGCAGCATGTCATTAACTCGTATCAATGTGAGTGGAAAACCACGATTGAAGATGCATCAAAATTAAAACGCTTCCATCATTTCGTGAACAGTGACCAGCTAGACGATAACATCGTCTTTGTTGAGGAGCGAGGGCAACTTCGACCCGCTGATAAAGATGAACGCAAGCATTTTAATCTTCTGGGGACGCTGTAATGACGGAGTGGAAAAATGCTTGCAATGTGGCTGACTTACAAGCTGATTCGGGAGTCTGTGTGTTGATTGAGGGACATCAAGTTGCCCTCTTTTACATGCCGAAAGATAACGCTATTTATGCGCTTAATAATTACGATCCATTCGGATGTGCTAATGTATTATCACGGGGAATAATCGGTGATATTGGTAACCAACCTGTCGTCTCATCGCCTTTACACAAACAGCATTTCAATCTAATAACGGGGATTTGTCTTGAAGATGAAGCGGTTACCATACCTATTTATCCTATTCGCATCCATCAAGGTAATATCCAAGTCAGTATAAAATTCTCTGGGGGGTAGCCAAAGATCACGCCACAAGCTTGCAGAACTGTATTGATTTTATTTAAACTATGCTGATACAAACTCTATTTCTCGAGCATATTATGAATTTAAGAGCCAAAATAATGGCCAGCTTAGTCGTTTTAGCCTTTTTAGGCGGGTGTACTGAGCACAAGCCCATCAACACAACAACTGACAGCATCACTATAAAAAAAGATACTACACCCCATCGACAATTATATTACAGTCATCCTCCCAGATTACCTGGTCAATGGACTGTAGCTGATATTGTGCAGGACTACAGTGCCTCCACGAAGGGCAAACTTAACCCCTACTTTACAAAGGCTAAAGTGTCCTACCCTCCAAAGGAAGTGACACTCATCGCCTTAAAGCAGGAAAAGAAACTCGAGCTATGGGCTAGGGACAGCGGAGAATTTCGTTTCATACGCAATTATAACATTCAAGCTGCCAGTGGCGTTGCTGGGCCTAAGTTACGACAAGGCGACAAGCAGGTGCCAGAAGGTATTTATCGTATCGCCGGACTGAACCCAAACAGTCACTATCATTTGTCAATGAAAATAAATTACCCGAACGAATTTGACCTTTTTCATGCAGGACAAGAAGGACGAATCGCACCGGGTTCTGATATTTTCATCCATGGTAAAGCTGTGTCCATTGGTTGTTTAGCTATGGGTGATGAGGTTATAGATGAATTATTCGTGCTCACCGCACAAGTAGGGGCAGAAAATGTAAAGGTAGTAATCGCGCCACATGATCTCAGAAATCATCCTCTGAAGTCTGAATCCAAATCACTTCCCAGATGGACTCCAGTACTATATTCAATTATTTCACAGGAAATGAAACCTTATTACCGAAGATGAAACACCCTAAACCCGTTTTAGTATCTTCTGCTACTTAATGACAGAAATAAACCGTTGGAAGTTGGAAATAACAATCTATTTTCAATAATTCAAATAAGATTAAGTTCCTTTTCGTTCACGTAGATACGTGGGCATATAATTACGATCACCCAAAATTTCCAACATTGGTCCGTGACTATCAAACTTAACTACACTAACTGAACCAGCCGGCACATCAATTCTATCCCTATAACGACCAACATCGATTCCCATTAAATTACAAATTATAATACGTATGGTGGCTTTATGAGACACCACCAACACATTCCCTGTCTTGTAACTGGATTCAATGTCTGTAATGATAGGAAGTGCTCGGTTAGTTACTTGAATTGCTGTTTCGCCATTGGTTGGAGGATTCCAGGCTGGCTCAGTTAACCATCGAATGTACTCTTCCCCATGATGAAGTTGAACATCTTCCTGAGTTCGACCTTCCCATGCGCCGTAATTGATTTCACGAAGTCCATTCTTAATTTGCATTGGCAGATTTATAACATCACATAAAGGCTGTGCCGTGGAGATTGCTCTTTGCTGCGGGCTTACAAACACTTGTACCCAAGATAAGCATTTGTAGGTATTGGCGAATGCCTGAGCCATTTGACTCCCTTCAACTGTCAGTCCTGGATCAATTGATCCGCAATAGGTACCATTTTGGCTATAAGACGTTTCACCATGACGGAGTAAATAAATTTTTAAACTCATGCTCTAAATCCAACTAAGTAATATTTGAATAAATCTATCATGGACTAAAATAAATTATTCAAATGAAAGTGCCTAGGGATTTAGGGCCCAGATAGAGTTTATAGCTATCGCACTGAACAAACAAGGCGTATAAATAACAATCTGGATTACCGAAACATTAATTTGGTCACGCATTTTTTTTAAAATTGTTAGCTCTAAAGAATTTAACTACACTACAACCCAATTATATATTCTAAATAATCACTATGAATTTTGCATCTGATAATTGGAGTGGTGCGCATCCTCTAATTGCGCAACGATTGATGGACGTTTCCTTCGGATTTTCAGCTCCTTATGGTACGAGTGTATTTGATCGTAAGATTGAACAACGTTTTAATGATCTGTTTGAACGTGAAGTAACTGTATTTTTTGTAAGTACTGGTACAGCCGCTAACTCACTCGCATTGGCTGCCGTCAATCGCCCTGGTGGAGTATCCTTTTGTCATCGCGAAGCGCATATGCTGGAAGATGAGTGTGGAGCGCCTGAATTTTTTACGCATGGAGCTCGTTTGGCACCTGTAGATGGTGCAAATGGTAAAATTGACCCCCATAACCTCAAAGCAGAAATCGAACGCTTTCCCCCTGACTTTGTTCATGCAGGGCAACCTATGGCGATTTCCATTACCCAAGCCAGTGAAATTGGCACGTTGTATCTGCCTCATGAAATAGATGAAATTTCAAACATTGCAAAAAGATACCGCCTACCTGTGCATATGGATGGTGCCCGTTTTGCAAATGCTGTGGTTG
>CAJAHC010000523.1 GCA_903939355.1 uncultured Methylococcaceae bacterium
CGTTCTAAATCTATTTCAGACATCACATATCCTCCACCTGTTTTGTAACAATCCAAAACAATACCCCAAGGATCAATAATCATACTATGCCCAAAAGTTTTACGGCCATTAAGATGAAAACCGCCCTGATTGGGTGCGATAACATAACACAGGTTTTCTATCGCTCGTGCTCGTAGCAATACTTCCCAGTGTGCGGCACCTGTCTCAGCCGTAAAAGCAGAAGGCACAACCAGTATTTCAACGCCAAGCTTGCTCATTTTGCGAAAGAACTCGGGAAACCTCAAGTCATAACAAACAGCAACGCCCAATTTGCCAAAAGGCGTATCGAAAACTTTCGATTCAGTACCCGGTTCAATTGAATCAGATTCACGATAAACTTCATTGGTATCGGGCACATTAACATCGAACAAATGAACTTTATCATAACGTCCGACTCTTTCCCCCTTATCGTTATAAATCAGGCAGGCTGCTCGCACCTTGTTGCTGTCATCAGTAGCAATTGGAATGGTGCCTGCAACGATCCATACTGCATGCTTCTTTGCAGTATTAGCCAAAAAATCCTGAATAGGTCCTGAACCCTCTATTTCTTTTGCTTTTAGCTTATCGGCTTCATGGTCGCCCATCAAAGCAAAGTTCTCTGGTAACGCTACCAGTTTTGCACCCGCCTTAACTGCTTCTGCAATAAGCTTTTCAGCCTCCAACAAGTTAAAGCTTATATTAGGGCTTGAGGCCATTTGAATTGCCGCACACTTAGTCATTTATTGTTCTCTTCTTTTTATTCTGAATTTTTCTTGACCCAGGGAAAATCCGTTATCCCGCCGAATGTTTTCTGTAATAAACCATCATTTTCTAGTACTGGAATTAGTTGTACATTTCCCCAACCCCCTTTAACTAAATACTGGGAGCCAAAGAATAATCCTTCCTGGTTTTTTCCTGTCAATGCACGACCAATCAAATCGGATAGCTTTCCTACAATTGTACCAGCAACAGGAACAACATCAGCACCTTTTGGTACAACACTGACACCATAATCAACAGTTTTATTAATCAAATCAGTGTGGCCCACTATAGTGATTTTTGCAGGGATGGCATCAACGACAATATCATTAGTCGTTGCCTTACCACCCAATAAACTAAAGTTACCTTTTATACTAATAAAAGTGATGCCTTCCTCAAAGACATTACTAAAATCCAGTTGAAAATGATTTATCCATTGCGAGATTGCTAAAATACCCAATAGGCGACCAAAGCCGGGCTCTATCCCCAAAATACGACCATTTCTAAAATCAATATCAACCTGACCTTGTAAGCTTGCCAACGAAAATTGATAGGGCGCGCCCTTCCAATCACCAACAAAATCGACATCCGCATTAGTTTCGACCAATTCCTTATTTATATCCAACTTGGTAAAAAACTCACCCGCTCGCGGTATAGTCAGCTTTCCTTTTATATGGGTTTGTGTGTCCTTACCATCAATTTTCCAATCACCTGTCAAGGCAAGCTTTTGATCGACGCCATTTAATTCAACTCGCTTAAATAAAATACCATTGGGTATACGCTCGGTTTCAATAGTCAACTGACCAAGATCAACAGCCTGCCATAAGGTTTGTTGACTGGCTAGCGTCAATAAAGGAAGCGTATCGGGAATCGATAAGGACGCTGCTTTATTGTCAAATTTAAGTTGCTTCAATATATTAAGGTTTAGCAAATCCATTGCAAAATCCATACTATCATCGCCTTTTAAATTAAAGGGTATTTTAAACTTACCTTTGGCTACTGTAGCGTTAATATTTCCCGCCCAATGTTTTTCTTCAGGCTTAAAAACCAGATCAAAATAACCCAAATCAGCTTTTTCCCAAAATCCATGCTCACTGTGTACTTTAACCTCCTTAAGACTACTAACCACACTTGCTATGGCCTCATTGTTTTCTTGTGCAAACGATAATGCAACACCCATCCAGTCTTTTAAATCTAGTCGTTGACGATTAATCTCCAATCTTATTCCCAGCTCTTGACTTTGTTTGACATTACCGGGGCCAATTAACACATTTCCCGATTCAATAGCCCGTTGCTTGATATTGTAATTAACTGCCGCATTCATTTGATTATCGTAATGAATGTTAATCGGCAATAACGCTTCATTTGTTAAGTTAAACAGTAAATTGAAAGGTCGCTCCTGCTCCCTGGTTTTAGCTAATGTGTTCGGCAAATCCAATGCCACTCCAGCCAAATTTGAATTTATAACTAAATCTGGAAAGCTATCATCATAGGGAAGTTGTAATTTTAACTGATAATCTGTCGAACCTTCCGCCAACTCCAATCCCGGCACTTTAAACTGTTTTAAAATATCGCTAATGCCAACATGTCCATTGACATTAACTGTCGTTAAAACATCTGAGCTTTTGATATTAATCTTAATTGGATTATCAAGGGTTTGAGCAGTAATTGTTTGACTGTAAACACCTTGTTCATTGAATTTTAATGCTCCCGTTATTTGACTAACCCCTAAATCAAGCGCTTTGACTTTAAGCTTCGCTTTATTTAACTGGGCAGAACCATTAACGATAGCAGTAGCGCCATCAGCTAAAGGCAACTTTAAATCCAAAGTTACTTCGGTAGCTCCTTGCGGATCTACCGCATCCAGAAAACTATTAGCCGAGGAATTAAGGGGCGTATCCTGCAAAAAATTTAACCCTTGCAAGATATCCGTCTCCAATTTGCCCTGCACTAACAAATGCTCGCTTTCACCCAGCGTTGGTATGACCACCGTGGCTTGTTTAATTTTTAATTTTTTACTGAAGCCCTTGTTTAGATCAACCTGTAAACCACCTTGTAAAAATATAACCTCGCCACCCAGCTCAGTTAAGTACGGCCAATCCGAAAGATAGGATATGTCCATCTGGTCTATATCAAACCGTGCTTCAAAAACCCCTTGTCCCTTAGCAAACGGAAAACCATTTAGATCTCCGTAAAACAATATGCCACCTTTGGAAACGCGTCCTTTGATAAAGGCATGATCCAACCAATCAACAACCGTTTTCTTCAAAACACTAACAGGCAAATAACGTTTAACTTGAGTCACATCTTCAGCAGAAAAGCCCATTTGTAAATCCAAAAATGGCTGCTTACCTTCCTTTTTTGGAATTCGTAAATTGAAGCGATTGCCCGTCTTTATATCTGGTGAATCTATAACAATATGTGGGCTAGATATCAACCACTCATCCGCTGTTTGTTGCCAGCCAATCGTACCAATAAGTTTGGTGATGCTAAGTGCGTCACGAAATAACCCCGAAGTTGTCATACTGGCATCTTTGGTTACCAAAACCAATTGGCCTTTTTCATCTGTGCCTTTTAAACGTCCGGTTAAATTTTCGATACCCGGAATTGCGCCTGATGGCGCTATTTTTAAATGGTTAAAACTACCATTAACTGCGAAGTGTTTTGCGTCTAAGTCGGCAAAATAAAACAACTGCTCTACCGATCCTTTTAGCAAGGACTTTTCTAAAAAACTGCTTGCAGTTTTTGGCAATGTTGTAAAAAATTGCAACATCGTGGAGGCATTTTGCAAATCAAGTGATTTTATAAACAGTGTCGCCTTATGTAATACATCATCACTAGTCTGACTTGCGGACACACTAAGGGCTATCTCGGGCCATTGCTTGTCAGTTGTCTGCAGCAAAAATTGAGGCACATCCAAGTGCCATTGATCGTCAACATGCTGCCAATGCACCTTGGTATTAACTTGTTTGGCAACAAAATCTTTCTTATCGGGCCTGGTTAGCTTTAATTCTTGTAGCTGAATATCAGCCACCATGGACATTATTTGCGAATGTTTTAGAGTAGCCCATAACTTAAAATCGCCAAAACCCGAACCAATCTTCATCGCAAAGGGTAATTGGCCTTCCACCCATGCTGCCGGCTTCATGTTTTTTCCTTCAACAAAAACAGCACCATCAATCAACGAAGGTTCAAATAAATTACCCTTCAAATCCATGGAGAGCCTTAACTCATCACCATATTGTTCAGGTGGTTTTATCAGAATATTCAATCGATGCTGCTGATCTTTATTAACAATCGAAAAATCAATCATACCAACCCTTTTCAACTTGGTTGGATTAAGCTCATCCTGCCAACTGATTTCACTTTGTAATACTTCGTACTTACCACCCTGTAATAACCATAAGGGCTTTTCATCACTTGCTTTTAAACCAACAATTGCAATACTGCCATCTTGCTTACGCTTTACTGTCAGCTTTGCCCCGACTAAGGTAACCCATGACGATGCTAAATGATCACCACTAACCAAAGTATTCAATAAATTAATGCCTACCCGGACTTCTTTAAGCTGAATGGGTGCTGCTGTATTGGTAGCAGAGGCACTTACTTCAATATCTTTTAACACCAACTCCGGGCTATAGCCACGCATATTGGCCCGTAA
>CAJAHC010000524.1 GCA_903939355.1 uncultured Methylococcaceae bacterium
TCTATTTTACTGGGTTCGAGTTTAATGCTGGGCGCTTCCTTAGCAACATAAATAGTCTTTTCTGGCGGTTTGACAGCACCTTGAGTACTAAATAATGGCGATTCTGGACAGAGTTCCAAACCCATTTGATTAACCGTTATCCAGAACTCGGCATCATTTTTTCTACCGGTGTTGGCTAATTGCGTGGCATACGCTTCGTATGCGTCTTTTTTATTAGCCAAGTAGTAAATTTCCAGCAACTTTAATAATAACTCATCGTTATCCGGATGATCTTCAATTTCATCCCTAATAAGGTCTTCAGCTTGTTGATAACGACCATAAACCAGATAAATATCAGCGACGGCAATAGGATTAATTTCATTTTCACTCATATCCCTATTATGCGTGCTATCCAAGTCGACTTCATCGAAAAAGGGCGGTATCTTTTTGCCCTCTGGATTCGTGGTGTTTATTTCGTCAAGTGTTATGTTAGAAGAGGCAAAAATATCAGTGATAGTCGAGCTGTTCTGTTTATATCGTCGCCATAAAAACCATCCCGTTACTGCCAGTAATACGATAGTAAACAGTGTCCAGATAACGATGGTAACGGTAGCTGTTTTTTGTCCGGATTCGGCAGGGGTAACAGGAGGGCTAATCGGTAAGGCAGGTACTTTTTTAACGGCTTCTGCCAAAGAATTAGCTTTAAGTTGTTCCTGTAACGCATTCAATTGCTGATCTTTTTCAACCAGCTTTTGTTGTGCTTCAGTCAATTGTTGTTCAAGTGCTGCTATGCGATCTTGTAAATTACTATCAATGGGAGCATCAGTAATTACTGTCTCTTTTTCAAGAAGTTCGGTGTTGTTTTTATTGTCCGTTTGTTCGCTTTGCGGTGCGATAATGCCATCACTAGTAGCTTCTTCTTGTGGAGGTGCCGCTAAGGTTAGTTGCTGATCTGGCTGTTTTTGTTCGGGTAGGGTAGGTTCGGTGGTAAGAGCTGTTTGTTGGTTTTTCCACGCCGCTGTTTGAATGTGATATTCTTCCAGCGCTTGTTTTCTTGAGACTTTAAGCGCCACGTCTCTTTCTGGAATCTTTAACTTTACGCCTGCCAAGAGGGCATGGATGTTGGCATTGTAAAACGCCTTTGGATTTGCGGCATAGATGGCCAGCATCATTTGCTCTACGGAGACCCTGGCTTGTCGACTTAACTGTTCAGAAATTTTCCACAGCGTATCGTTTTTGGTGGTGGGGCCATAAACACTCGCATCCATTATAGGCAACTGTAGATCGCTAGAGGGGTTAACAATAGTTTGATCTAAAGGACGGAGTTGATCTGAAGCAGTAGTTAACGGCTCTGGAAGATAAGAGTCTGGTGGATCAAGTAAAACGGTAAACTCACGGTATAAAGAAGCGTTGGGTGATAACACTTGCAACAAAAAATTTAAATACGGTTCTGTTACCGCTTCATTGGATGTCAGTTTAATGGTGACAGCATTAGTTGCATCGGTAATGGTTTCAAACTTGATTTTTGAGAGGAATGGCGTCCAAGTAATACCGGCTTCTGTGAATTTGTCAGGAGGTGCTAGATTGACTGTTAAATTAGCTACTTTTTCCCCTGGCGCGATAACTAATTGAATTTTGGCATCGAGGTTTTGATTAAGTGCTGAAAATACGGTAATTTCGCCAATACCTAGGGCTGACACACTGGTCGTTAGTAGTAATGAGACCAGTGCAATTATTTTAGCTCTAATTAGCAGGCTACCTAGTTGGCACGGTCTCATCATTTCGTTTTCTTTAGCTTAAAGATCAACACTAGTCTAGATATAATCTTTTATCAACAGCTCCGCTATTTGGACACTGTTTAAGGCAGCACCTTTTCTAACATTATCACCGACCACCCATAAATCAATACCGAGGGGGTGCGATATATCCTCTCTGATACGTCCTACGAAGACATCATCATTACCAGAGGAGTCGGTGACTGCAGTTGGATAGCCCCCATCTCTGCGCTCATCGACAACAGTAATGCCGGGTGCATTTTGTAATAGGGCTCTTACTTCGTCTGCCGATATTTTTGAGCGGGTTTCAATGTGCACGGCTTCAGAATGTCCGAAAAAAACCGGTACTCTTACTGCCGTTGCATTAACCAACACATTGGCATCACCCAAGATCTTTTGAGTTTCCCAAACCATCTTCATTTCTTCTTTGGTATAGCCGTTCTCCATAAATACGTCGATTTGCGGCAATACGTTAAAAGCAATTTGTTTGGGATAGACGCTGGGTTTGATAGGTTGTAAGTTAAGAAGATTAAGGGTTTGTTTACCTAATTCTTCCATAGCTTCTTTACCCGTTCCGGATACGGCTTGATAAGTACAAACATTAATTCTGGTTATGCCTACGGCATCATAAATAGGTTTTAAAGCGACTAACATTTGAATGGTTGAACAATTAGGGTTAGCGATGATGCCCCGATTTTTATAATCAGCAATTTTGTGTGGATTGACTTCAGGTACTACCAGTGGAATATCATCGTCATAGCGAAACTGTGAGGTATTATCGATGACGATACAACCTGCAGCCGCCGCTTTGGGGGCATATATTTCAGAGATACTAGCGCCTGGAGAAAATAAGGCAATTTGCGCCTTAGAAAAATCGAAATTTGCCAAATCATCAACTCTTAAGGAACCTTCTTTAAAAGGAATACGCTTGCCGACTGAATTACTGCTGGCCAAGACATAAACCTCTCCAACAGGAAACTGGCGCTCTTCTAAAATAGAAAGCATGGCTTCGCCCACTGCGCCCGTCGCACCGACAACTGCAACGTTATAAACTTTACTCATTTGTGAATACCTTTGTAGATTGTGTTGAAACAGTTAGATTTATCTAACCGTATGGGTAACTCAATGGGGTTACCAAAATAATAGTGACCAAGAAGGCTTACTTTCGATTTAGCTTAAAACAGCAAATACTTTGTTGGTAATGTCTTCAATAGTGCCTACACCAGAGATTGAACTGAACTTTACGGGTTGTCCAAAATTTGAATAGAAATTCACTAAAGGTTTTGTCTGTTCATGATAAACAGAAAGCCTTTTTCGAACAGTTTCTTCTTTATCATCATCACGCTGGATAAGCGCTTCACCGGTGACATCATCAATATCATTAACTAAGGGGGGCAGGTGGTCAATGTGATAAGTTCGCCCTGATTGTGGGTGTACGCGTCTACCTGCGATACGCTTGATGATGTCTTCATCCGCCACCTTGATTTCAATCACATAATCAATTTGTACGCCCATGGCAAGCAATCCTTCTGCTTGCGCAATGGTGCGGGGAAAACCATCGAGTAGATAACCGTTTGCACAATCAGCTAGGGTAATTCTTTCCTTAATTAAACCCAAAATAATGCTATCCGATACCAAGCCGCCGGCATCCATTACTTTTTTAGCTTCAATACCCAACTGCGTGCCATCACGAACGGCTGCTCGGAGCATATCACCCGTTGAAATTTGTGGAATAGCATATTTTTCAGTAATAAACTGAGCCTGTGTTCCCTTGCCGGAACCCGGGCTTCCTAAGAGGATGATGCGCATAAATAACTCCGAAAAGTTGCCATATCAATTTTAACTATCTATTACAGAGAGTTAAGAGGCAATAAAAATAAA
>CAJAHC010000525.1 GCA_903939355.1 uncultured Methylococcaceae bacterium
CAAATTGTATCGTGAGTGGAAAATCCGTAATTTGATCATAATCTACTTGCACTAATGCTGGCACCCCAAAAAAATCTGGCCTCCGAAAACTCAACGCGGTAAATACAGAGTCAAAATACCCTGCAATATTCATACCACTTGACTGAGTAATTTCAAGCAAACTACTGATATCATGTTTCATCAAACTTTGAATGTTTTGCTTAATCTGCCTCATCCAATCTGCAAAAGAGCGCTCAGGATCTACTGTAACAATAAGAGGTAATGTATTAATAAAACAACCTGTTGCGTTATTCCATTCTATCGGTAGCTTATTTTTACCAGAATAAACCAAACCCGATACAACCGTAGTTTGATTTAACCATGAGGCAAGGAGCAAACTCCAACAACCCTGAAGCAATGCAGTCGCAGATACCTTGTAAGTTTTAGAAAACTCTTGTATCTGTGCGCACTCAAGCTCACTCATCTGAATAAAAAAGGATTGGGACACCCCGTCTTGTAGTTCAGATCCCGTGATTAGCGAGGCCTCTTCCAGACCGATTAATTGCTGCCTCCAAAAAGCCTGATGCTCTTTCATATCGTAATCAACACGAAAATTTAGAAACTCAGCAATTGACTGCTGCGAAGTCATAGATGCTTTCTGCTGTTGTTCAATTTCGTGATAAATTTGATGCAATCGATTCACCACGGGAGTTAAACTTCCCGCATCAAACAAGAGATGGCTGTAGAAGAAATGAATTTTGTCCTGCTCATTAGGCAAATGAAAATGTTCGATATATAAAGCTCTTGGCTGAAAAGGATTCAAGCCTTGATTCATGACCCGCTCTTTTCTAGCGATTAACCATAAGTCAATTTGACTTTTCTCATACCTAGACCAATCAAAATAGGCAAAAGGAACCGTAAACGGCTGATGTAGCATGACACTAATCGACTCAGCTGAATCAATTTTTTTGAAAGACTGCCGTAATACATCAAACTCACTAACGAGCTGCTGACAAGCACGCTCTAAAATAATGCGATTTAAACTTTGCTGATAATGCAAAGTAATTGCAATTGTGTAAGTGCCTCTCGCCTTCTTAATCAACTCATAGAGCATACCCTGCTGATTAGGAGGAACTGGAAACTCCTGACTTTTGTAATATTGCCGCTTTGATGGCTTTAGAGGCATTGGAGATTGCTTTACACTATTCTGAGTTGCTATACGCTCAGACAAGCATTTAAAATCAATTTTTCCATTTGCAGTTAATGGCCATTGATCCATCCAAATATATCGCTTAGGAATCATTGCTGAACTGAGTATTCCTGTGAGTAGACTACGAATTTCTCTATCTTCAGGAATACTTTCCTGCAAAGGATAAGCTTTTAATAAAGCAACGACATCGCAACCGTCGCTCTGCTGAACCAAAACCACAGCTGACTCTACTGCCTTTACTTTACAAAGTGCCTGTTCTATTTCAGTCAGATCAATTCTATTGCCCTGAGCCTTTGCCTGACGATCTAGTCGCCCCATAAACTCAATCAATGCATTATCCAGATTCATCTTCCCTGCATCACGACACTTAAACACACGACCTATGCCAGTTATGTTGGGAAATCTACTTGAGGTTAAAGCAGGGTTGCGCCAATAACAGCTGGCTAGTCCCTGGCCTGCGATCACAATTTCACCGATTGCACCGGGAGGTAATAAAAAATCATGATCATCAACAATATAAATTTGCTGATTTTTTAGTGGACGCCCATATGGGACTGGCTCCTGACTATCCCAATGCGTTATTTCTGAGCCGATGGACCAAATAGATGCCTCTGTTGACCCTCCTAATTCTAAGATACGACAATCTGCACCAACATAGTGCTGTATTTTCTCAGGCAAGTTTTGAGGAATAAAATCCCCACTTAACAATACCCAACGAAGCGGCAATACTGTAGCCCCACCACTACTCGGTGAAAGCTTTAAATGCTCAA
>CAJAHC010000526.1 GCA_903939355.1 uncultured Methylococcaceae bacterium
ACCTGTTTATTAAGAAATAGCCCAAAAATTACTGAAGAAGATCACCAAATAAACAATGCAAATCAACTGGCGGTTGCAAATTTTGGCAGAAAACCGGGACTCCAACTCTTAAATGGTAACCAAAAAGTTTTATTACAGAATTGGGCAAGCGAAATTCTTGAATCCATGCGGCCAGTTTGTGCAATTTTGGACGAGGAAGATGAGAATAAACCTTATAGTTCTGGCCTGGCAGAACAGCAATTATTAATTCAAAATTCCGAGTTAACTGCATCTGCAAGAATACTGAAGTGCATGTCTGAATCGAGTCAACCTTTCAGCCGTTTTGCCTTAAATCAATCTGCTGAACATGCCAAAAAATTCAGCCAGTCAAAACTTAGTGAATCAGATACACAACTATTTATCAAAATGGCAGAACAATCCCATGCAAAACAAAAAGAAATTGAAAGCAAACAAGAAATACCTTTCGATGAATTTTTAATACACTACTTTTCACAAACATAATCCCTCATCAGAATGCCAGCTTCCAACTTTAACCAATTACAAGCCGAACTAGCCAATAAAAATCCTCGTATTGTTCTTAAGAAAGCACTAGAACTATATGATAATATTGCTATTTCTTTTAGCGGATCTGAAGATGTCGTTCTCATCGACATGGCTGTAAAAATTAGAAAAGACATTCAGGTTTTTTCTTTGGATACGGGACGGTTACATCCGGAAACCTACCGTTTTATAGAAAAAGTGAGAAAACACTACAAAATAGATATTGAATTATTAACACCCGACTTCGATATCCTAGACAGTTTTGTAAAAAACAAAGGGTTATTTAGTTTTTATGAGGATGGTCACCAAGAATGTTGCGGTATTCGAAAAGTTGAACCTTTAAAACGTAAGTTGGCTAATGTTGATGCTTGGATAACCGGACAACGTAAAGATCAAAGCTTAGATACAAGACAAGATATCCCCGAAGTTGAACTAGACATGGGGTTTTCTACTGAACAACATTCACTTCTAAAATTCAATCCCCTAATTAATTGGAATTCAATGCAAGTATGGGATTATATTGAAGCCCATCAAGTTCCATATAACCAATTACATGAAAAAGGCTTTATCAGTATTGGCTGCGAACCTTGCACACGTCCAGTTCTGCCTAATCAACATGAACGAGCAGGACGCTGGTGGTGGGAAGCAGGCAACAAAAAAGAATGTGGCCTGCATTCTAAAAATATAAAATAATACGATTTCTATCCCTTAAAAAGCCACATTACCGTTATTAAGTAATGTGGCTAAAAATAAAATACTAGAAACCTACCCGCCCTAGTCAATCGTTTTTGATACCAACTGTTAAGATATTACGCTTTAAAAAAACGCAAGACGTTGTTGTCCAATTCAACTTTTATAGTATCACCTGCCATAAAATAACCCGACAATATGAGTTGCGCCAACGGGTTTTCAAGTTGTTGCTGGATAACTCGCTTCATTGGTCTTGCTCCATAAACCGGATCAAAACCAGCCTCACCCAAAACATCCAACGCTTGATCGGTAATTTCAAAATTGATTTCTTTGTCGCGCAGACGTTTACACAGATACTCAATCTGTATAACGGAAATGGCTCTAATCTGCTCACGTCCCAAGGGATGAAATACTACGGCTTCATCAATACGATTTATAAACTCAGGTCGAAATTGTTGACTAACTCTTTCCATAACAGCTGCTTTCATAACCGGGTAAAGTGCTTCCCCTGCAAGCTCCTGAATAATATCTGAGCCAATATTAGATGTCATAACAATAACAGTATTTCTAAAATCAACCGTTCTACCTTGGCCATCTGTTAAACGACCATCATCCAGAACCTGTAAAAGTATATTAAAAACATCTGGATGTGCTTTTTCAATTTCATCCATCAAAATAACTGAATACGGTTTACGTCTAACCAGTTCGGTCAGGTAACCACCTTCTTCATACCCAACATAACCAGGGGGAGCACCTATTAATCGAGCAACAGAATGTTTTTCCATAAACTCGGACATGTCAATACGCACCATTGCATCAGTGGTATCAAACATAAATTCTGCCAAGGCCTTGCACAATTCAGTTTTTCCAACACCGGTGGGACCCAAAAACAAAAAAGATCCATTTGGACGGTTCGGATCAGATAATCCTGCTCTGGATCGACGTATTGCATTACTGACGGCTTTTAAAGCTTCTTCTTGGCCAATGACTCGTTTACTTAAGAAGTCTTCCATACGCAATAATTTATCACGCTCACCTTCCATCATTTTTGAAATTGGTATTCCTGTCCATTTTGAGACAACTTCTGCAATTTCTTCATCAGTCACTTTATTTCTCAATAAAGTCATTTTGTGAGTTTCAGTTATGGCTGAAGCAGCTAATTGCTTCTCCAAATCTGGAATAATGCCATATTGTAATTCGGACATACGACCAAGGTCATTTGATCTGCTTGCGACTTCTAGCTCTGTTCGGGCATGCTCGAGTTTTTCTTTAATGATTGCAGAACCTTGCAAAGAAGCTTTTTCAGATTTCCAGATTTCTTCCAGATCTGAGTATTCTTTTTCAAGATCAGCAATTTCTTCCTCCAAAATCTCAAGGCGTTTTATTGAAGCGGCATCCTTTTCTTTTTTTAACGCAACTTGTTCAATTTTCAATTGAATCAGACGCCTATAAAGCCTATCCATTTCTTCTGGTTTAGAGTCAATTTCCATACGAATACGGCTGGCTGCTTCATCAATTAGATCTATAGCCTTGTCCGGTAATTGTCTATCAGCGATGTAACGGTAAGATAAAGTTGCGGCTGCAACAATCGCAGGATCCGTAATATCAACGCCGTGATGCACTTCATATTTCTCTTTCAATCCACGCAAGATAGCGATGGTATCTTCTACAGAAGGCTCATCAACTAATACTTTTTGAAAGCGTCGCTCTAAAGCCGCATCTTTTTCAATGTATTTACGATATTCATCAAGAGTTGTGGCACCTACACAATGTAACTCGCCTCTTGCCAGAGCTGGCTTTAACATATTGCCTGCATCCATTGCGCCTTCTGCCTTTCCGGCGCCAACCATCGTATGCAACTCATCTATAAATAAGATAACTTGACCTTCCTGCTTAGCAAGATCGTTTAAAACAGCTTTCAGGCGTTCTTCAAATTCACCTCTAAATTTGGCTCCAGCAATTAATGCAGCCATATCTAACGACAACACTTGTTTGCCTTTGATACCTTCAGGTACTTCTCCATTGACAATGCGTTGTGCTAAACCTTCAACAATGGCTGTTTTACCTACACCTGGCTCACCGATTAACACGGGATTATTTTTAGTTCGTCTTTGTAACACCTGGATCGTACGTCGAATTTCATCATCCCTACCAATAACCGGATCAAGCTTTCCTTGTTCAGCAAGCTCAGTAAGATTGATTGTATATTTATTAAGTGCTTGCCTTTGATCTTCAGCATTGGCGTCTTCTACAGAATCACCGCCACGCATTTTTTCAATCGCTACCTCAACATTTTTCTTCAAAACACCCGCTTTTTTAAAAAGGTCATATAAAACTCCTTTTTCTTCGCAAGCAGCCAATAAAAATAATTCACTAGAAATAAATTTATCATGACGTTTTTTGAGCTAATTTATCAGTTAGATTCAACAATCTTGAAAGCTCATTAGATATTTGAACATCTCCACCAGATCCGCTTACAGTTGCTATACGGCCTAACTCTTTATGTAATTCTGTGTGGAGAAGTTGCGTGTTAACTGAGCATTGGCTTAATAATGGTTTAACACTTCCACCTTCTTGATCCAGTAAGGCCAACATTAAATGAACTGGCTCAATAAATTGATGATCCTTACCCAAAGCCAGACTTTGTGCATCTGCCAAGGCTGATTGAAACTTACTGGTTAGTTTATCCATACGCATAGTAATTGCCTTTTTTTTGAAGAGTTTTTGAACATACATCTACTGTATGGGTTACATGACGGGTTTTCAAGCCAATCTGCCATTTAGTAATGCCGTTTTCTTGACTTATGAATAACTAATCGTAAATTGTGTGTGGATGTTTACAAAAATTAATACTCAAGCTGTGTTCTAGTTTAGTTTTAAAATGTAACCCCATTTATAAAATATAATTATCTACTAGGTGAAATAATGAAAACTGTAATCGACGATGAAAAATTTGTTGTTTATCTTTTGATCGGCATGATGGTGGTAGGTTTTTTTGTTATGCTATTGTTCTAAAAATTACTGTTTGCGTTGACTGAATAAGACCATTCTCCGCAAACTTTTTAACTTTACAAGCTTACCTAAAAAAGGGTTTTTTATTTTTTCCAAAATTACCAGTGATAATTTAGTTTGTTATATCAATAAAACCATGTGTTCCACGCTTAGATTTAAGTGCCAACCATTCTTTTAAATGTTTCACTTCTGGAGTTTCTTCCAAGTCATCAATGTTTTGTTTGTTTTTTAACAAACGAAATGCTGATGAAAGAACATTATAACGATCACCGGTTATTCCAGCCCGTCTTAAGCCTACACTATTCAATCTATAGTGACTGGCTGGTCTGCCACCGATTAGCATGAATGGCATTACATCCATATTGAGTCCTGTAGTGCCTTGCACTATGGCATAAGAACCAACACGACAAAACTGGTGTACAACTACAGCACCGCCCATAAATACATTATTGCCCACTTCAACATGGCCACCTATTGCGACATTATTAGCAAATATTGTGTTATTACCAATACTGCAATCATGAGCGACATGACTATTATTCATAAAATAACACCCCGAACCAATAAGTGTTTCACTATCAATTTTTGTGGCTCGATGAGCAGTAAAACCTTCCCTGAAAACATTATTATCTCCAATCTTCAGCCATGAAACTGTTTCAGGATTAAAGCCGGTATCTTGAGGTAATCCACCTAAAACCGCATGGGGATGTAAAATATTACCTGCACCCATTTTTACGCGACCATGAACAACTGCATGCGCACCGATTTGGCAGCTATCACCCATTACAGCACCACTTTCAATAACCGCAAAAGGCCCAATAGTACTATTGTCACCTAGCTCAACATTAGGCGCTATATAGGCGGTCGGATGAATATTTTGTGACATAATAACTTATCCTCTAGGATGAAATTTTGAATGTAATTCTTTTAATCGTTCACGAGCGATATGGGTATATATTTGAGTAGTTGACAAATCCGCATGACCCAA
>CAJAHC010000527.1 GCA_903939355.1 uncultured Methylococcaceae bacterium
AACTTTAGCATGAACAACATAATTTTTTGCCTCTTCAGGATTGTTTTTTACGTTTGTTTTTATGGCAAGTAGCATTTGTTCAATTTCGAATAGTTCATTTTCGCTAGAAGATATGTTACGTATCAAACTAAGCCAATCATTGTTTAATTTTTGTTTATATTGCTCTTTTTCAAGAGACCCCGATAAGTGGACAATTTTATCAATTGCATCGCCAGTAACTTGGGAAAATTCATTGGGGCCACTCTGGGTTCTTACTGTTTGTTCCTGTTTAAAATAAGGGCTTTCAGCAGTATTGTATGAAGATTCGACTTTTTTCAACGTCAGCAATTCTGCTTTAATTTTTTTCGCTTTTTCTTCATAATAATAAAGTGCTCTATAGCTTTTACTTGCCTCAATTAATAAATCTGTAGGTGCAAATAACGTCGAGATTATAACTCGATCTATATCATCGATATGTTCAGAAAGATCTACTAACTTAAGCCCTGTTATTTTATCTGTAATAGATTGAGCGCCGTCAAATTTAGAAAGCACACTAATATTACTTCTCAGTAACTGAATTTTTTGTTCTAAAATGGATTTTACAATTAATAAGTCTTGATCTTTGATCAGTTCTGTATTGAGTGATGTCGCGCTGAGTATTGGCGAATTTATCGCTAAAACACCTTTCTTTATCATTTCTTGAGCCCAGAAGACAGGAATATCCTCTAAAATTTTGCTAACAAGTAACGGATGATCATTAAATTTTGATGAATTTAAACTAATAAGCACTTCAGCTGAAGTTGTTGCCTGCTTTAATTCCACAGCCATTTGCTTATTTAGTTCTGTTGTTTCATCTACTGTGAGTTTCTTGTTATCAAGTAGTTTCTCATAGCGCTTTTTAATAAAGGGATACTGCGGTGAATAAGGGACTGAGCTTAGGCCCAATTGCAAATCAGCAATACTGATATCTTTAGATTGGACATTGTTGTGCTGATAAACCTGCTGCACAACAGTCGGTGAAACTATGTCGCTATAGCTAAAGTTTTGTCCATTAGGGAAAGTCAAGCTACCCCTATCGAGAAATGTTAAGCGTATAGGTTTGCTGTAAGTAATTTCTTGGGGGTATATTAATATTTGCAGGCTTTTAATAATAACAAATATAACAGTCACGCTTATCACTGCCAATAACCATGGCTTCCAAGTTTTTAAGACTGCCAAAAAAAAATTTGATAAATCAATGTCATCCCTATCAGAGGTATATTCATTTATATCATTAATTGATGAATTGGATCGGCTTGACTCTTTCAAAAAATACCCCTGTTTAAATATGTTATATTCTACCATTCATTTACTCTTATTCCCTTATAAAAATCTAAGTCGATACTCTATACTTGGTTGGGACGAATAAAATCTAGCTACTACGAAGTCACGGCGCCCAAGTTATTATTTAAGTCTCGCTCAACAACTTGCCATTGCACTAATTCAATGCCATATGTTTGGGTAATTTTCATTAATTGCTCGCGCTTATTGTCGGCAATATGTGTTGTCAGAATAATTTTATTAATGTTAAATTTTTTAATTAGTGCCTCAACATCAAGGAAACTACCTAAAACTTTTTTACCATAGATATACTCGTTTGTTAATGATAAATCGTCATCAATAAAACCAACGAGATTTGATTGTAATGATTCATTACCATGTTGTAAATAACGTTTTCGTATATATAAACCGCCATAATCATTTGCTCCGTAAATCAAAATATTTAAGTTAGTCATTTTAGGGTTTGGATGATCGATAGATAATTCTTTAAAAAAAGAATGTGGTATACGTATGCCCATAAGGCCTGTTAAGGAAAAAAAACAAAATAATAATAGTTGATTAATTAGCAAATAATCATTGTTACTTTTATCAAAATGCATGATAGCAAAGCTAATGCAGCAACCAATAACAATCATCAAG
>CAJAHC010000528.1 GCA_903939355.1 uncultured Methylococcaceae bacterium
GGAGAGTACCAAATCTAGCTTTGGAAAATTGGGTTTAATATTAGTGTATAGCCTTACCGTTGTCGCTTCATCAACCGCAGAAGCCATTTTCTAAATAAAATTAATGCAGCACTGACATTAAAATCAATTTTTGTGCAATTCAATTATGCTTGCACGTTTCAATTAATCCATCCGCCACTGATACTGGTGGCGTCCAGTTCAGTAAATGTCTGGCTTTTGAAATATCGACCTGCAAATTGCAGCATAATCGCTGAGCCATATCTTGCTTACCTAGTAAATTTGCGAAAAACTCAATTAACTTTTGAGGAACTGGCAAAAGTCTTGCCTTAACGCCTAAAGCCTTAGCGCACTCACTCAGTAATTGAGTCGTCGAAAGATCTTCTCCATCGGAAACCAAAAATACCTGATTAGCTGCCTCTGGGTGATCAATACATCGGATAATTAAGCTAATTAAATTACCCAAATAAACAAAACTGCGTTTGTTATTAATGATGCCAAATGGTAATGGTATGCCACGCTTAACAAAATGTAGCATGCTTTTAAAGTTAGCTTTTACACCTGGGCCATAAATTAACGGTAGCCTAATAATGACTACTCCATGTTATTTAGTGAGCCGCAAGATCATGGAAATAATTTGGATTGTCCTGAATGGTGGCTAGCACCTTAGCAGCAAGACCTGTTGGGTTACGTCGTTTGTTTTCCCAGCTCTTTATCGTATCAACGCTAGTCCCCAAAGCATCAGCCAGCTCTTGCTGAGATACATCCAACGTGGCTCGAAGTGCTTTCACATTAGCAACATCATACTTGGTTACTCGTGACGCTAACTTCTTGCCTTGATTAATCTCAACAGCCTCTTCAAGTGAAGATTTCAACTCATTAAAAATACTCATATTAAACCTCGCTTTTAAGCAACTTGGTTAACTTCGTCAGCTCAGATGTCTCTGCTTGATTCAGGGTATCTTTAACATTTTTTGGATAGGCCAGAACCAAATAAATAATTTCTACTGTCGCTAAAAAGTATATAACTCGAACACTCCCACTCTTTCCTTGCCCACCAGTAGCCATCCTGATCTTTCTCAGTCCACCAGTACCTTGAATGAGATCACCTTTTTCCGGCTGCGCGATAAGCTCTATCTGTAAGTCCTTCAACTCATCGTCAGTAGCAATCGCCTTGATTTGTTTGGTGAAAATGGGGGTCTCAATGAATTCGATGGCGTGACTCACCTATTAGCTACTCCTGAATATTTGATGTACATAGTACACCATGATAAGCCTACCAACAAGACGTAATTTAATAGGATTTACGTTGCCCCTATTATTTAACTTTACTCTGCCCCAGTTATTTCGGTTTTATCTTGCTCCAATAACGCCAGACAAAGCGCCTTACCAACAAAACCATTGGCTCCGGTAACTAAAACGCTCAAGTCTAAACTCATCGTATTAGCTCAAGCAATTGAAGAGTTTATTAGTCATCTTGCTGTTCTATCTTATGACGCAAAAGCATCTCAAC
>CAJAHC010000529.1 GCA_903939355.1 uncultured Methylococcaceae bacterium
CCTAATGAAATAGAGCTTTGAACAACTTCTTGATCATTGCCCACAACATCACTACGTTTTATATACGTTTTCTTTTTACGTACTTCAACGCTAATCGTTTTAGTTAAAGTACCTGGGGCACTAGTCTGCTTCATTTCCGTTACTTTTCTACGCTCTAGCGTAACCCGTTTTGGGGCGTTACTAACTTCATCCTCAGCTTTGCCATGACGTTTTCGCAAATGCGCAAGCAATTGCATTTTTTCGTCTTCATTTATAAAATCATCGGCCGAAGTAGCAGACAAGCCTGCTTCTTTTAGCTGTTCTAATAGTCGTTCCAGAGGTATTTTTACTATCTCTGCCAATTGCTGTACTGTTTTATCACTCATCTTTTACCCCTTACCTACTCGCTATGCACCTTAAGCAAACCAAGGCTCACGCGCCTTCATGATTAATTTTGCCGCCCGTTCTTCATTCATACCTTTAAAACCAAGCAAATCATCTACCGACTGCTCAGCTAAATTATCCATTGTGATAATTCCTTGACTTGCCAACTCATTGGCCAGATCAGCATCCATACCTTCCATTTCCAGTAAGTCAGTTGCTGGTTCTGCTGAGTCAATTTTCTCTTCCATAGCAATAGCACTAATCAATAAAGCATCTTTTGCCCGACTTCTTAATTCATTGACTAAATCTTCGTCAAAACCTTCTATTTCAAGCATTTCACTCACAGGCACATAAGCAATTTCTTCTACACTAATAAATCCCTCTTCAGCCAAAATTAAAGCAATATCTTCATCAACATCTAATTGATCAATAAATAATTGTTTTATTTTACCTATTTCTGCCTCTGCATTCTCTTCTGCCTTGGAAGAATCAATTACATTCAACTCCCAACCCGTCAATTGACTTGCAAGCCGAACATTTTGACCCCCACGGCCAATTGCTTGGGATAGGTTATCAGAGTTTACGGCCAGATCCATGATATGTTTATCTTCATCAACAACGATCGATTCGATTTCTGCAGGTGACATAGCATTAATTACGAATTGTGCGTCACTTGCATTCCAAAGAATTATATCAACCCGCTCGCCAGCCAATTCATTACTAACCGACTGAACTCTTGACCCCCTCATGCCTACACAAGCACCGACTGGATCTAATCTAGGATCATTACTCTTTACCGCCAATTTAGCTCTGGAGCCAGGATCTCGAGCCGCACCTATTACAGATATTAGCCCTTCCCCCACCTCTGGCACTTCCAAACGGAACAATGCTATTAATAATTCAGGCGCAGTCCGACTTACAAACAACTGAGGACCCCGAGCTTCTGATCGCACATCTTTCAAATAGCCCCTAATTCGATCACCAATACGAATTGCTTCACGTGGAATCATATCTTCTCTAGCAATAAAGGCTTCTACATGCCCTCCTAGATCTAGGTAAACACTTCCTTTTTCGATGCGTTTTACAATGCCTGTTATCAGCTCACCAACACGGCTTTTATAAGCTTCAACAACTTTACTGCGCTCAGCTTCTCTAACCTTATGAATAATTACTTGCTTTGCCGTCTGAGCAGCTATACGTCCAAAATCTACTGATTCAATCTCTTCCTCAACTAAGTCGCCAACTTGAATATTCAAATCATCAAGTCTAGCAACCTCCAACAAAACCTGAGTAGTTGGAAACTCTACATCACCAGGACAAGTTGAATTAACATCAACAACTTCCCATTGTCTATATGTAACATATTCTCCTGTCTTTCTATCAATAGCGACACGTGCCTTTATTGGATTGGTATGTCGTTTTACAGTAGCAGCTTCTAATGCTGACTCTATCGCCTGAAAGACTATTTCTTTATCAATTTCCCTTTCATTTGAAAAAACCTCGGCTACTAACAAAATTTCTTTATTTGCCATTCCGGCCTCCTTTGTCAATTAAGAATTCTGGCACCAATCGCGCTTTACTCATAGCATCAAAAGGCACTTTATAAGTTTGTTCCCCTTCCTGAAGAGTGATAATATCTTCTTCAATTTTTTTGATTACTCCCGAAATTTTTCTCCGTCCGCCTATCGTCTTAAATAAACTAACCAACACCGTTTCATCGATATAATGTTCAAACTGACTGACTTTAAAAAATGGTCTGTCCGCGCCTGGCGAAGAAACTTCAAGCTGGTAATTCCCTTGTATAGGATCTTCAACGTCAAGAACACCACTAATTTGATGACTGACTTTAGTACAATCTTCAACTAGAATTCCATTTTCACTATCAATATAAATTCTTAACAAACCATGTTTTGGATGAGGGTTGTACTCAATGCCAACACACTCATAACCTAAACCTTCAATAATTGGCTCGATTAAGTTAACCAAATGCTCAGGAGCCTGCTTCATGGTTGCCTCACTTATTTTCGCACAAAAAAAAAGAGCCAAGGGCTCTTCCATAAACAATCAAATTTTAAGCCTCCCAAACATCGAAGCCCAGAAAATAAAAAACCCCATAATGGGGTTCTAAAATATGGTAGCGGGGGCAGGATTTGAACCTACGACCTTCGGGTTATGAGCCCGACGAGCTACCAAGCTGCTCCAC
>CAJAHC010000530.1 GCA_903939355.1 uncultured Methylococcaceae bacterium
AATCAGAGCAAAACTAGATCAAGATTTAATTCTGTTAGGTAAATATGGCTTACATCAGCGTTTATTTGAAATTGATCCAATTGCTGCAAGCCGGATTCATCCAAATGATCCACAACTTGTTCAACGCGCACTAGAAGTTTATGAAATTAGCGGCCAACCTATATCATCTTTTTTTAATTCAGAACAAGCTGAAGATATTCCTTACCGTAATATTAAATTAATTATTGCTCCTTCTGATCGAAAAATCTTACACAACATAATCGCTGATCGCTTCAATATTATGCTTGAAAAAGGCTTTATTAATGAAGTCAAGACGCTCTATCAACGCGGCGATTTAAACGACAAATCACCCTCTATCCGTGCCGTTGGCTACCGACAGGTATGGGCTTATCTGAAAGGCGAAGATAATTTTGAATCCATGAAAGAAAAGGCAATAATAGCAACACGTCAACTTGCCAAACGTCAATTTACTTGGTTACGCAAAGAAACTGATGCGACTCATGTTGAAACTGGGGATCTTAACTTACTAACAAAATCCTTGGCTATTATTAAAGCTGTTAAGAGTAATTAACCCCATCTTAAACTAAATTCATACAAGACTTCATTGTGATCCCAATATCGGTTGGTGACATACAAACTTCTACTCCTGCCTTTTTTAAAGCATCAATCTTTCCTTTTGCTGTACCTTTACCGCCAGTGACTATGGCACCTGCATGTCCCATTCGTTTCCCTTGTGGCGCAGTTTGCCCGGCAATATATGCAACTACAGGCTTAGTTATATAGGATTTAATATAATCTGCGGCATCTTCCTCATCACTACCCCCAATTTCACCTACCATAACAATGCCTTTAGTTTGTTCATCAGCCTGAAATCGTTTTAACACATCAACAAAATTCATTCCATGTATCGGATCTCCACCTATACCCACACAAGTACTTTGTCCCAAACCTTCTTGAGTAGTTTGATGAACTGATTCGTAAGTTAATGTCCCTGAGCGTGATACTATTCCAATTGAACCTGGTAAATGAATTTTGCCAGGCATAATACCTATTTTACATTCACCAGGAGTAATGATCCCTGGACAATTTGGGCCTATTAACAAAACATCTGTACCTACCATTGCCGCCTTAACTCGTAGCATTTGTAAAATAGGTATTCCTTCAGTGATACAAACAATAAGTTTAATGCCTGCATCAACTGCTTCAAGAATAGCATCTGCCGCATAAAAGGGCGGAACATAAATTACACTAGCTGTAGCATGAGTATTACAAACTGCTTCCTGCACTGTATTAAAAACCGGCAACCCTAAATGGAAATCGCCACCTCGATCGGGTGTAACACCACCAACTAATTTTGTACCATATTCTATAGTTTGACGGGAATGGAAAGTACCTTGTTTTCCAGTAAAACCTTGGCATATAACCTTAGTTTCTTTATTAATCAATATACTCATTCAGCCTCCGCTAAGGCAACCACTTGTTCGGTAGCATGGATTAAGTTATCTGCTGGAAATATATTGTATCCAGTATTACTTAATAGGGCACGCCCTTCTTCAACATTTGTTCCTTCTAACCTAACAACTACTGGGACAAGTATATTCATTTGTTCAATTGCTATTAAAATTCCACTTGCAATAATGTCACACTGCACAATACCACCAAAAATATTTACTAATACTGCTTTAACATTTGTATCTGAAAGAATAAGTTTAAAAGCTTCACATACTTTGTCAACATCAGTTCCACCACCAACATCTAGAAAATTTGCTGGTAATCCACCCTTTAATTTTACAAGATCCATAGTTGCCATTGCCAGCCCCGCTCCATTTACCATGCAACCAATATTTCCCTCCAACGTAATATAATTTAAGCCAAACTGTTGTGCATAATTCTCTTTTGTATCCTCTTGGGTAGGATCTTTCATTTCTAATATATCTTTATGAAGTGATACAGCATTATCATCAAAATTTATTTTGGCATCAAGTGCCAACAACTCTCCTTCCTGAGTTTCAATCAATGGATTTATTTCTATTTGACTAGCATCTTTTGTTATAAATAAATCATACATTCCTTGCATTATCGTAGTTAATACTTTTATTTTTAACCCTTTCATACCTAGGCTATATGCAATCTTACGACATTGATAAGCTTGTAAACCAGTAGCTGAATCTATACTTACTTTCATAATCATTTCTGGTGAATCGTTAGCCACTTTTTCAATATCAACACCACCTGCCAATGATGCAATAAAAATAACTTTTTCAGTTGATCTGTCAATTAATATACTTAAATAATACTCATGTTTTATGTTATATAACTTTTCAATCAATAATGAATTTATTGGCAGACCGTCATTACCTGTCTGAATAGTAACTAATCGCTTTCCTAACATTCCATTACTATAATCAACAACATCTTCAATTGTTCTTGCAACCTTTACTCCCCCAACTTTACCTCTACCTCCTGCATGTACTTGCGCCTTTACTACCCATCCATTACCACCTAACTCTCTTGCAATATCCATTGCAATATCAGATGTAACTGCAAGCCTTCCTTTAGGTATTGGTATAGCAAACAATGTAAATAATTGTTTGGCTTGATACTCATGAATATTCATTAATTACTCCTCAATATTCTCAGATAATACGCTTTTTTTTATTTAAATTAATATTTGTTAGTCATATACAATTATCTCAAGAAATTTTACTTATTCTGCAGTCATAATACACTTCAAATATTTCAGTTTTCCCTTTTTAATATATTCACCAAAGCTTTGGTTACTTTCAATCCAACCATCTCATTCTGTACTTCAGTTAATGTAACTCATTTAAAAGGCTTCTTTATTATCATAACTCAAAAAAAAACCCCACTACTATTGCTAGTAACGGGGTTTCTCAATTCCTTAACTGACAACCGAAGTTGCCAGTTAATTTCTTACATTAAATGAAAGATGGAATTAATGGAGCATCAATAGTTACCATTTGACGGTTACCAGATTGATCAGCAGCCGTCCGCCGGAGACCAGCACTCTCATCATGGCCTGAATAGCCTTGACGGGCTGCTCGAAATGATGCAAAGCATTGGAAACAGTGACAAAATCAAAATAACTCTCTTCGAAAGGAAGCTTGCGCACATTTCCAAGAACAAGATCTACTTTGTATGGGAAGAGCTTATTTTTTGACAGTGCCAGACTTTCTTTGTTGGGTTCCAATCCGGTGGCAGAATCAAACGATGCTACAGATTCG
>CAJAHC010000531.1 GCA_903939355.1 uncultured Methylococcaceae bacterium
AATACAAGCTGAACTACAGATTTTGCTTAAACAGGTCTGAGTATAAAGCTGATAATTATCAATCATAACTTACTTAAATAAATTATGAAAAAGTTAATCAAATGCTGTTTTCTAAAAAATAAATTCTACTTTCTTTATAACTATTGGCTTTTCTGATTGTTTGAAAGTATCTAGGTGTTCGCCTATCCGAGCATTACAATGGCAGGAACTTTACAAACTGTTTGACTTTAAACATGATTCTCAAACGAACAATCTTATTAATAATACTTATTTCTTCACTCACAAGCCTTGCCGTTTTTATTGCGCCAAGATTGCAGGAGCAAGCGAATATTACTCCACCCCAGACCGTCTTCGCCGACTCAAAAGATAACAATAGTATTGTTATACCCTGCCCTAATGAACATCCAGAATGGCGTGTAGCTCAAGTTATTGATAGCGTGACCATAGAAGCCGCACCCGCCTGTGAGCCTGATAACCCTTATGACATTGCAACGTCCGTTAAAGGAACGAATAATGTGTCAATGGCCACTTTGATGCAAACCAATCTGGCTCAAGATGCGCTAACCATGACTGATGATCTTGATAATGATGGTGATCCGGACGTTATTCACATTAAACTTGAAGTTATTGAGCTTAACGGAGGTACTCCCGATGGTGATTTTTTAATCAACACCTTTGATATTGCCCCTGGTATTCAACCAGGACTTTGGGTTTATGCACCAAAATCACGAGGCATGGCACTTAAAAACTTTAACTCGGTAGTCGCTAACCCAATGTTACGAGCTCCATCCCCCGTTATTCGTGTTGAACAAGGCGACAAAGTTTACATCACTTTGGAAAACACCCATTATTTACCCCATACCATTCATCTGCATGGCGTCGATCATCCTTGGCTGACATCAAAAGGTGAAGATAATGACGGCATGGAGGAGCATGCTGTTTTTCCTGGGAAAAGTCATACCTATGAAATCAAGCCAAGACATGCCGGCACTATGCTTTATCATTGCCATGTACAAACAGCACAGCATTTTATGATGGGTTTAGCTGGTATGTTTATTGTCGAAGAAAATCAGCCTAATAATTGGTTACAAACTTTCAATATAGGCGCAGGACAGGTTCGACATCTATCATCTACAGTGAAAAAATCTTATAACCAAGAATATGATTTACATTATCAATCAGTAGATAAAAAACTGGCAAAGATCATTCAAGATGCTAATGACCCCAGATTGGTGGCAGAACATATGAGTCGTGACTACAACATGACTGAATCATTTGAAAACTACTTCTTACTTAACGGACATTCTTTCCCTTACACCTTGCGTGATGCAATGATAATTGCTTCTGACAATGAAGATATTAAGTTACATGTCGCCAACTTACAACGCTCAGCAGTTGCAATCCATATCCACGGCCATAAAGCCACCATTACTGCTTTAGATGGTGTTGACCAACCAACTGCCATACAAATAACGCGTGATGTTTTTGATATCGCTCCAGCTCAACGCACTGACTTACATCTGCTAACCAAAAATGATGGTTTACATAGTTATGGGCCTGGTTTGTGGATGTTTCATGACCATACAGCCACAGGCACTACAACAGATGGCTTAGAGCCCGGAGGCAATATGGCAATCCTTGCTTATAAACAGCTACTTGATGAGCAGGGCATGCCCAAAATGCATGATGAATTATTCGATCAGATATTTAATAAGAACTACTATGCCAAAAAGATGGCTATTTGGGGTGAAGGTACATTTGCACCATTATTGGGTGATGCCGGCTTACTTACACCCAATTATTCACGAGTCATTTTGTTTGGTCTAACGATAGGTTTAATCATTGGCCTGCTTCTTTTAGTTGTCCTGACTTATAAACGGAAACAAAAACAATGAAGGCATTATTATTAGTTCTTAGCCTACTTGGAGCCAGTCACCCAGCATCCGCAATGAATCATGGCGGCATGATGATGGATGAAAAGGGCATGATCATGAATGCCAACAATGACAAACTTCCCAGTGACTGCCAAAAAATATCTGAAAATGTTGATATAACTATTCATGCCGGGCAAAAACACGCCTTTAAATTTACCGGTAAAATGTTTGCCTTTGATAACCAGGAATGGAATGTTAAACCCTGCGCCAAAATCAACATTACTTTTATAAACGATGACCAGATACGCCATCAACTAATGATTCATGGTTTACCGGGATACTTATATCCAGAAGGAATGTTTCATCTTGAACTCAACGGCGAGGGTCAACTACAGGCATCTTTGATTATGCCCAGTCAAAAGAAAACCTATCTTGTTCATTGTGAATTACCACAACACATGGAAAAAGGCATGAAAGCCCAGTTAAAAGTCGATGGGGGTGATGGCGACTTACCTAGTATTCCAGGTCTCACCAAACCGATCAAGGCAGATACTTATTACGTTAATTGGACACAGTTAAGCCTATCTGTGTTAGTGTTCAGCGCCTTATTAGGATGTGCTATCCCATTTTTTATCATCCTTAATAGCACTCGCATTAAAGACTTTTACACCCAAATGCTTAATAAAATCAATTCTAAAAAATGTGCAGAAAAGTCTAAAGTG
>CAJAHC010000532.1 GCA_903939355.1 uncultured Methylococcaceae bacterium
ACCAGAAAAAGAAGAAGAAGACGGGATTGCACTTCCTCAAATGCAACATGAGTTGATTTATCGGTACAATATAAGGAACACTCCTCCCAATGTCCTACTAACCAATCCAACAATGTTGGAATATATGTTGCTTAGACCTGCTGACCAACCAATTTTGCAAAATTCACAAGGTAGTTTGAGATGGATTGTAATTGACGAAACCCACACATTTACAGGCGCTGGGGCGGCAGAATTGGCATTGTTAGTAAGACGGGTTTTACAAGCTTTCGGTGTAACTGCTAGTAATGTTCGATTTGCCACCTCATCAGCGACCCTTGGAAACGACGATGAAAACAATACACAACTGAAAAAGTTTATTGCAGATATATCAGGGAAAAATCAAACAGAAATTGATGTTATTAAGGGTATAAGAGTCTCCATTGACAGCCAGAAAGTGGATAGGGCTAAATTACCACAACACTTTTTATTAAATAATAATCGATTGGAAGAAATTCAAAGAAAACTAATAACAGACGATTTTGTAAAACTTTCAGATTTAATACCCGAAAAAGATACCATTGTTGAAAAATTAGAAATACTTGATGCACTATGTGAAGCTAACTTGCCAGCAAAGGTTCATTATTTTTTTAAGGTTCTTGATTGTGGATTAAATATTAAATTAACAGATATTACAGATAACAATACTTTTAAGTTATATACAGTTGAGAAAATAGACAATAACGATGAACTCGTTACACCTTTGCTGGAACTTTCCCGGTGCAAAAGATGTGGAAATTTTGTTGCATTTGGCCAAATTGAATTAAAAGGTCAAGATTCTTATCAGTTTAAACGAAGAGTACACGAGAATGAAAATATCTTCTTAAATGAAGATAACACAGAGGAAAATGATTCACCGGAAGAGGATAATAGAGTAATCGCGTTTGGAATTAAACCGGAAAATTTTGATGTACAGGAAAGTACCGCTTTTAAAGGTGTAGTTAATAATAATAATTTCAACATAACAAATGATGAGAATGCAAATTTGATCGCAATTGAAGGTGCTAATTGTCCGTTCTGTATTGTTTCAAACAATGAGAACAATTCTCATGCTGAAGATGATCTGACTAAAGGCTTCCAATCATTTAGAGTGTCTTCCGAATTTATTTCAAGGATAATCGCTCCTCGCTTGCTCGATGAAATGATAAAACATGATACTCTAAGTTTACCATACAAAGGAAGCCAGTTTCTCAGTTTTGTTGACAGCAGACAGGGTGCTTCACGTGCCACATTAAAACAAAATCTTTCTAACGAAACCAGATGGGTACAAAGCCGGGTGTTTCATTGGCTAAATAAATTTGAAAAAGGAAGAGCGCAATCGATTCAATCTCAGCAAAATATAGTAAATATACTTCAAGGAATACTAGATGGAGATCCTCAAAATCAGACATTTATTGACTCCGTAAATAATGCACAAGCAACACTTCAATCATTGCGCAAAGGCCATAAAACATGGAGTGAATTATTGGATTTTATCATCAATGAACCTGATTTTGAGTTGTTGTGCAAACAATTTATTAAAGATGAGGATTTTAATGATGGATCTATCTGTGAAAAAGCAAAAAGGGAGTATGCGCAGATTGTTTTATTTGAGGAGTTTAATAGGCGTCCAAAATCCTCCCTTATTTCAGAAACATTGGGATTTGTGCAAACCTGTTATCCAAAGTTGGACACAATTGAAGTACTTCCAGATGCAGTAAATGAATTCAATGAATTACTTAATGAAGAAAATAAAGTCACTTTGTCTGATTGGAAAGATTTCTTAAAAATTTACCTGGATTACACTGTCCGCTCAAATGGTTCGATTTATTTTAAAAGAGGGGATTGGAATGAAGTTGATATTTTTTCAAGTCAACGATTTGAATCAAAGAAGAATCCCCGCAGACCTGCCGTTGCGCCTAAATTTAATCAGAGAGGCTCTCAGAATCGCTTTGTATATCTCCTTGCTGCTCTTGCACGGTGGGATTCACGTGCCAAGACTCAAAATAGGGTAACAATAGAGCTAGTGTTAAATGCCCTATGGCAGGATGTTACCAGATGTGGAATCATTACATGGGGTCAAAGATTAAATAATGGAGGCGAATGGATTAATGAATCTCAAGTTGGCATAGATCCGTCTTATCGGATAAATATTACCGACATGGCTTTGAAAGTCGGGTTAAAAGGGGCAATCTGCCCGGTTACAAACCGTCCAATTGATGTAACCTTTAAAGGCTATTCACCTTATATAAAAGATGCTACAGTACATAAGGTCGAAACCGCATTTGATTGGGAACATTCTCCATTTCCATACATAAATGGATTGGCTGCCAATAATGAAAAAGTTACGAATGTACAAGTTGAGGCGTGGGCAAATGTAAATAGGTCTGAATTGACGGTAATAGGTTTATGGACTTCTGTTTCAAATTTAATTTGCAGCTATCCGCAAACATTTATTCAGGCCGAACATACAGCCCAGGTAAACAAAGACTTGGCTAAACAGCATCAACAAGATTTTAAGGATCACAAAATCAATATTTTGGCCTGTTCAACAACTATGGAGATGGGGGTTGACTTAGGCGATCTGGAACTGGTTGTTATGAACAGCGTACCCCCTCACCCTGCCAACTACAGGCAACGGGCAGGTCGTAGTGGCCGTAATGATATGCCAAAAAGTACAGCCTTAACTTTTTGTAATTCCGATCCGATAGGGATGCGTACCATGAAAAACCCAATGCATGCCCTCATTACTCGCCCGACAGCTGTGCCAATGGTTGACTTAAATAGTCCACAAGTGGTGCAGCGGCACGTAAATGCTTTTCTATTTAAAAGTTGGATTGGAACGTTACCGCTTATGAATGAGCGTATTATCGAGTTTTTTACTACATGTAATTTTGCAATTGATGGAGCAGGTAACGAAAACAAAAAGATTGTACAAAGAAATGATCAACAAATATTTGCAGATGCCGGCATTGGAGAAGATAATAACACCAAGTATCGAAGGTTTCTTGACTATTTGAATAATATTCCTGCTGATATAAAGAACAACCTTCAGTCGATTATCAAAGATACCTGTTTCGAAGAAAAGACACCTTTGCAACTGGCGAATAATACTATCAGGGCTATAGAACGGGTTTATATTGAGCTTGAAATAAAATTCAGGCTGATACAGGAGGAATGGGGGGAGAATCTCACTGAAAGGCAAAAAAGAAGGCTGAATTTCAGGTTTTCATCGATGCTTAGCCAAAACCTGCTTATGTACCTGTCAACCCATCAGTTTACACCCAATGCCAACATGCCCATAAACATTATTGAATTCGACACAAAGACTGAGCCAAATAATTGGGGAAAAAGCAATAACCCTTCGTACGAATTACATCAAGCGCTGTCACAGTACGTTCCTGGGAATACTGTGGTCTTGGATAACTCATGTTATATTGTGCGAGGTCTTGAGTTTACCAATCGATTTACCCATCAAAACACATTCAAAAAAATTCAGCGATGTACTACATGTGGAAAGACCTGGATCGATAATCATGGTAAATGTTCATGCCCTCCTGATTCTTTAAAAAAATGGGATAATATTAATGGTAATAACTATTTGGAACTGATTGAACCTGTCGGTTTTACCAGAGATATAAATGAAGATTACAACCGTATTAAGAATAACAATGTTTTTACCTATGTAAATGCACAATTAATAGGCGCCGATAAATGGTCTGATACAGATCATCATCAAAGGTTATTTGAGTTTAGGTCCTCTCAGGGAGATGAAACTTCACAGATTCTATCATACAATCTTGGCTTTGGATATGGTTTTTGTGTGTGTAAGCTGTGTGGTAAAGCTATGATTGAGTATGAGGCAAATGATGCTGATGATTGTTTGGTAAATCTCCCTGTCGATTTTAATAACGAAACAGTGATCATAGGAGGAGCAGATAGAACTTTCCATTATGATATAAGGAAGGAAAAGAATCAAAGAAACAGGCATTTTGGAATAATTGGCAATGATTACACCTTAAAAAGAAATATGCTTTTGGGTGGTTCAATACAAACCGATTATTGTGAAATCAGGTTATACGATAACCACAGAAACGTAATGAGGGATTCTGAAATCTTACATACACTTGGCATAAGCATTGTAAATGTATTGTCAAAATATATTGGTATCGAACGAAAGGACATTTCATTTATCGTGCTGAATGATTCAATTTGTATTTATGATACAGCCAAAGGGGGTGCAGGTTATTCAAAACGATTGAATAATACCCAAATGCTATATACCATCTTTGATTTAACATTGGAAGAATTAAGGAACTGTATATATAAAGAAGACTTAATTGACAAATCAACCAGACAATATGTAGATAAAATTAATATCAATGAAACGATAAGTTGGCTCGAGCTTGAGAAGGACAGCAGGGATATTGTGCCGGGTAATATTGTAGCAATATATCCTAATGCCAGAACAGCTAAATTTCAGGATATTATTAATAATTTTAATACAAATGGGAATAACCAATTTTTATTTGTTAACAAAAATATTGAGCGTTGGAATTATGAAGAATGGAAACTGCGCCTCTTGAGGATCAGGCAATCAGTAATAAATGGCCATAAGGTAAGTCTTTGTTTTTATGGAAATATTATCAATGTACCTGTTCCTGTAATTAATTTATTAAATGCAATCAATGATTGGGCTGATTTGCATTATTGCCAAATGCAAGATGGTTTATATCCCATTGCGATAATAAACAACAAATTTTTCTTTACAGATGATGAAACACAACTTGAAATGGGCAGTCGCTGGGCATCGGATAATATTTATTGCACTGATTGGGGAGAAAATATTCAAAATATTCAAATATTTGAAATTCCTCAACCAGTTTTAAATAATGGTCACAGAGTTGTTAAGTTCACAATTCCAAAAAACACAGAAATTACCTCTAAAAGACTATTTAATAATCTTAAGATGGCAACTCCTGAAACAGAAAATTTGATACAAAACTTTAAACAACATTGTAATAGTAATGATTTGAAAATCAAATATAAAGATGAACATTTAAAGTCAAAATTAGGCATTATTTTAACTTTGCAGTTTATTGATGCCTTGGCAAATGAATTGAAGTGTGAAATTGAAGATTTGATTTTTGAAAATGAAGAATATATCGATCGTAACGATAGAAGAGATAGTCTAACAGCGAATATGCCAGATTCAGATTCTAGGGATGAATTAATTAATCAGTTGTATGAAACTGCAGAAATTAATTTTAATGAGAAAGGCACAATGCCTCATTGGCGTGTTTTGGAAGTTACTTGTAATAATTTTGAGCTTAACATTTATCCTAACGGAGGTTTTGCCAACGGCTGGATCATAAAAAGAGAACCTGGAATATATTATACGTATAATGGTACAACATTAGAGACAAATATTAATCTTATTAGCAGAGAAGAAATAATGTTTGATGTCGAAATTAAGGAAATTGCCAACTAGTGTTAAGTTAAGTATAATGTGACGTAAATCAAATATTATTTGTATCTTTGTAAAAACCATACAAATGATACGTTATACAGTTAAACTAACAA
>CAJAHC010000533.1 GCA_903939355.1 uncultured Methylococcaceae bacterium
AACTGTGGGGTGATTTCTACCAATAGCAAACACTCCAAAACCACTTAATAAATCTAAATATTCAGTTCCTTCCTGATCATAGAGATATTGTCCGAGTGCTCGCTGGTAATGTCGATCATACCCTATGGTTTTTAACATTCTAACCATCTGAGTATTAAGATGCTGCTCGTGCAAATCGAATTTATCAGTGCTGTGTTGAGAAAAAAGTTCGGCAATACTAAAAGTCATATGGTCATTCACATCTATTATTTAAAGGTATTTGGATAAGTTAATTTTCTTATGCTTAAATGCTGATATATCAAGTCTAGTTCTTTTGGTGAAATAACTTTTATAGATCTATCTTTTGAGATGTTGCAATTGATAAATCGAAGTTGGTTAATTGTTCAAGGTGAATCGCAATAGATCTTAATGTTTTTTTTGCAGCATTAAAATTTAGCCCAAGCTTTATTAAGTCAGGTAACTCAGCGGGGTGTAGCAATAGAAATAGTAACAATTTTTTCATTACAATTTCCCCCTGTGTATTAAGAGAATAATTTATTGCTTGAGGTAAATTCATATTAACTGTGTCAGCAATGACTCTAATAACCAAAAAAGGTAGACTATGCTCCATCGCAATCTTGGCTATAGCAATGCTTTCCATATCCAAAGCAACTGCTCCTGTTAGAGCTGACAACTTCTTTTTGTCCTTGCTGGATGAAACTATACTCAAACTTTCTGCTAAACCACCTGTTTTAACAACGACATGTTTTGTTAAGCTTTTTTTTACGTGACCGTGCCAATCTACATTGACATTAAATTCGACATTTTCAACATCTATCAACTTATCAGCAAGAACCAAGTCGCCAGACTTTAGTGATCCATCAAGAGCCGCAGCGCAACCCCAACTAATCAATTGATTTGCACCCTTAGCGATTAATAATTCTGATGCTACCTTGGCGTTTAATGAGCCTGCCCCTGAATAAGCGACTATTAGTTTATCTGTAATATAGCAATGATCTCCCTTAGATATTTTTTTTTGTGTCAGGGTTATTAGCTCTTCAGGCAAAGCTATAACTATCCCTGTGATCACTTTATACTCAGTTCGTTACGGAAACGAGCTAATGCCCACAGTGGGAAAAATTTATCATAGCCATGATATTTCAGATAAAAGACTTTTGGAAATCCCGGCGCAGTAAAACATTTATCATTCCACACACCATCAGCCTGTTGATTATGCAAGATAAAATTAATACCCGCCTTCACTTCAGGGCTAGCAACTTCTCCCGCTGCCATAAGACCCAAAACAGCCCACGCTGTTTGAAATGCTGTGCTGAAATGATACTCTCCACTCAGACTTTTGTCATGATAACTGGCATTGTCTTCACCCCAACCACCATCTTCACGCTGTTTACTTTTTAGCCATTTGACAGCGTTTACATACATTGGATCCGTCTTAGATAGACTAGTTTGTTCCAAGCCGAGCAAAGCAGACCAAGTACCATAAATATAATTGGTACCCCATCGACCGAACCATGAGCCATCAACTTCCTGTTCATTACGAATATAGTCAATAGTTCGTTCCAAAGCCGGTAAATATTCATCATGGTCTTGTGCAACTTTAGCCATTAACATGGCACAACGTGCACTTACATCTGAAGTTGGAGGATCTAGTAAAGCACCATGATCTGCAAATGGAATTTCATCAAGGTAATAATGTGTGTTATCAACATCAAAAGCTCCATAACCCCCATTCTTGGACTGCATACCCACTATCCATCGGGTTGCACGGTGAATTGACTCCTCTAAATTGGGTAATTTCGATTCTGCCATAGCAAAACCAACAACAGCAGTATCATCCACATCTGGATAATAAGGGTTTTCGAACTGAAATGCCCAGCCTCCACCCTCTAAATTGGGCTTAGAAATACGCCAATCCCCAGGCTCATCTGATAGTTGTTTACTTTTAAGCCACTCATAAGCTCTCGTCAAACTTTGATTCGTTACTGGATTGATAGCATCCAAGCCTTTATCAACTTCTTGTAAAGCTAAAGCTGCAAGTGCAGTATCCCATACTGGTGACAAGCAAGGCTGACAATAGGCATCATGTTCATTAATTACTAACAGTTTATCTATGGCTTTACGTGCAGTAACAATAAGCTCGTGATCTTTAGGCATACCTAGTAGTAATAAGGCTTGATAAGCTGCCATCATAGCTGGGCAAATGCCACCAAGGCCATCTTCACCGTTTAATCGCTCAATAATCCAATCTTTTGCTTTTACAATCGCAAGATCACGTGACTTCTTTGGTATCAATGGACGCGTAGCTCGCCCTAAAAAATCCAGACCTAAAAAGACTTTATTTAAAATTGTTCTTTCAGGGAAATAATGTTGTTCTTCGTCGGGGTGAGTGACAAAAAGTTCTAGGATATTAATTTTTTTCGGATTTTTAGCCTTTGCCTTAAGTGTACATAGAATGAACAAAGGGACCATAACTGTTCTTGACCAATAGGCAACCTTATCTAAATGAAAAGGGAACCAGCTGGGAAATAACATGATTTCCACTGGAATATAAGGAACTCCCCGCCAAGGTAATTGCTCAAAGGTTGCCAACATGATGCGTGTAAAAACATTGGCTTTTGCAGCACCGCCTTTACTGAGAATATAGTTTCTTAAACGAACCATATGCTCTGCCTCTATCGAATCGCCGGCAAGTTTCAATGCATAATAAACTTTAGTGCTACAACTGATATCAGCAAATCCGCCAGTAAATAGTGGATAACTGCCGTCTTGAGATTGACGAGACCTTAAATAATTGGCTATTTTGGATTGTAATGCTTCGTCAATTTCACCCAAATAATTCATCATCAAAATATATTCTGATGGAATTGTACAGTCCGCTTCCAGCTCAAAAACCCAGTAACCATTATCGTTTTGTAAACTTAATAATTGATCTTGAGCTTTTTCAATCGCTCTAACTAAATCATATTCTTTTGTATAAAAAACTGATGATGAGCTAGAAAGATCACTAGTATTGGTTTCTTTAATTGCATCGGTAAACATAGACTACGTCCTTAAAGGTCTGAGTTGGCTTTTGAGGATTGTATTAAATATTTCCAGTCAGGCGTTTTTAAATCACGACTGGTTAAATTAAAAAGTAAAGACAGCATATAATTGCTCCGTCCAATTAACTTAGTCGCAAGAATTGTTGATTTAACGCTATTGCGAGTAATTTTTACTTGGTCGGAATGCTTGAAATCGAGATTTTGTTGGATTTTTCGCAAAGTTAAAATTGCCATACCCAATGCCCACAAACAGAAGTTGCGGATTCCCGTTTCGTGCGCCGGTATTAGTAAAGTATATGTCAATGCGTTTTCCAAATGGCCATGAGCAATACTAATTAAATGCTCCAAACCTAATCGAAACCCTTCATCGTGTGTCTCGAAACTTAATTTTTTAAGCTCAAAGCCCGTTTCTTTAAAAATATCTTGTGGCAACCAACAAACTCCACGGCCAGCATCATCCCAGATATCTTTCAATATATTAGTCATTTGCAACCCCTGTCCAAAGGACACTGATAACAGTAGCAATTCCTCCCTATGCTTAGCTATTTCTGGCGAATAATGACAAAAAAGCTTAGCCAGCATTTCACCAACACAACCTGCAACATAATAACAATATCTATCTAAATCAGCCAATGTAGGCAATCCATCATGCAAATTCTGGGCTTGAAATATTGGCATACCTTCAGCCATGGTTTCAACACAGGTAGCCAATGCATGTATTTGATCAGCATCAAGCATATGTGTAATCTGTATGACGCGAGGTAGAACATGAATCAATGTATGCTCGGCAGATATCGTTTGCTCAGAAAGTAATGGAGCAAGTTCTACTGCAAAAGCCTCAGCATTAGCACCAGTCTTAACCACATCAATAAACTCGGAACAAAAATATTTTTTTTGTGCGGCAGTTAATGAAACTTCATCTTCAATCGTATCAACTATACGGCACAATAAATAAGCGTTTGCAACTGGGTCATAAAGACTTTTGGGTAACTGGGGAATTGTTAGAGCAAATGTTCTTGATACTCCTTCCAGTAAGAGTGCCTGAAAATCATTATCAGAAAGTTGACTCAATGATTTCGGGTTATCCAGTGATATCAGTGGTTCACTCATAAATAATATATTTGATGTTAGCCAAAATGGGTTAGTACTCTAATATTGGCAATAATAGCTTGTTTGTTGGTATTTTGCAAAGCAATGTTGTTTTATTGTTAATAAGTTCATTTTTGCCAGCTTTGAAAGTAACCCACTAATAACAATAACAATTTTTTTTAAGTGATTATGTTGCATTTACACCAATTACCCTAAGAATAAATACTTGTAAATATTATTAAATCAAATTTTCTTAATAAACTGGAGTCACCAGTTAAAACATAGTATTCTAAGCAACAGAATATAACCGCTTGTATTATATGAACGACGTGCTTTATTAATTTCATTGTGTGGATTAAAAAGCCAAGAAATTGGCTATCCAACAAAATAATAAGTTTTGTTGCTTTATTACTACAGCCCTATTGCAACGTACTATAGTTTCGGAGTGATCAATCTAATGATCACTAATAAATAATCAATTCAGGGGAGTTAATAATGGGTGTTCCATTACGTCAGCAAATAACAGTTGGTAGTTATTTAATTAAACAAAAACTTAAGGGCGTGAAAAAATATCCTTTAGTGCTTATGCTCGAGCCTTTATTTCGCTGCAATCTTGCCTGTGCAGGTTGTGGTAAAATTGATTACCCTGATGATATTCTTGACAAACGATTATCATTTGAAGAATGTATGCAGGCAGTTGATGAATGTAATGCTCCCATGGTTTCTATACCAGGCGGCGAACCACTTATTCACAAAGAGATGCCTCAAATTATTGCCGGCATTGTAGCTCGCAAAAAATATGTGTACTTATGCACTAACGCATTGTTATTGAAAAAAAGAATTGACGACTACACTCCCTCCCCTTATTTGACTTTCTCAATACATTTAGATGGCATGCAAGAAAGACACGACGCCTCAGTTTGTCAAGAAGGTGTTTTTGATAGAGCAGTTGAAGCGATAAAGCTAGCTATTGGCAAGGGTTTTAGAGTTAACATTAATTGCACTCTTTTTCAGGGTGAAAATGCTGTCGAGGTCGCCGAATTTCTTGATTATGCTATGACATTAGGCGTAGAAGGCGTAACTATTGCGCCAGGATTTAGTTATGAACACGCCCCACAACAGGATGTATTCATTAAAGGAAAAGATGTCAAAAATTTATTCAGAGGCATTTTTCAGATAGGTAAAAATCGCAACTGGCGACTGAACCATTCATCCCTTTATCTTGATTTTTTAGCGGGCAATCAAAATTATGAATGTACGCCATGGGGCAATCCTACTCGTAATGTTTTTGGCTGGCAAAAACCCTGCTATTTACTCGCCGATGAAGGTAATGCATCAAGTTTTCAAGAACTTCTTGATACAACGCCATGGGAAAAATACGGCAACGTAAACAATCCTAAATGCGCAAGCTGCATGGCCCATTGCGGCTATGAGGCGACGGCTGTTGAGGATATGCTGAAGAATCCAATAAAAGCCTTGCTTGTATCTCTCAGAGGCCCAAAAACTGAAGGTGACATGGTTCCTGAACCAACTCCTGAAAATGGCGGCGAAAACACAATACCCTCACTGTCAGGTATTCCAATTAGAGTTGAAATGACCAAGTAGACTCCGACGAGTCAACTACTACAAATTTATCCGTTAAAATAACAAATATACTTCAGGTTATATTGAGGCTTTGACTATGATTCTAAAAAAAATTCAGCTAGCTCTGTTCTATATGTTTTGTCTGGTTATTACCAATACGACTCTTGCCCAAGATAAATCTGCAGCCACAGCCAAACAGGTAGTCGAAAAGTTTCAGTCAGAACTAATAACTGTAATGAAGAACGGAAAACAATTGGGATATTCGGGTAGATACAACAACCTAACTAAACCTATCTCAGATAGCCACGACCTAACAAAAATTGCCCGCATTATTGTCGGCAAAGAATGGGAAAAGCTATCTGAAGCACAGCAACAAAAACTGGTAGATGCAATTATCCGTTTAAGCATCTCATCTTATGCCCACAACTTTAAGGATTATTCTGGCGAGTCATTTGTATTCGATTCAGAAGAAGAAACCACACGAGGGGGGTTTGTTGTTCATAGTCATTTAATCATTCCAGATGACAAGCCCGTTAAATTTGACTACATGCTTAAAGAAAAAGACAATAGTTGGAGGATTATTAACATCATTGCGAACGGAGTAAGCGATCTAGCACTTAAGAGATCAGAATATACCACCATATTACAGCGGGAAGGGTTTGACTCTTTAATTACTAAAATAAATGACAGAATTGATTCATACTCAAAACTATAAACACAGAATTTACATAAATGAACAAGGTTTTGCAAAAAAAAAGTAGCCCTAACATACAGCTTATTATTGTGATTGGTATTGTTTTCGCTCTTTCTATGGCCATGAGTGGTTGTGCAACAACCAAAACTAGCGAACAACCTAATAGTGAAAATAAAGCTGATCCCTATGAAAATTTCAATAGGAAAATGTTTACTTTTAATAGCAGTGTTGATGAACATGTTGCTAAACCCATTTCAGACTCCTACAAATCGGTTACCCCTCAAATTGTTCAAACTGGCGTTGCGAATTTTTTTAATAATCTTAAAAACATCAACGTTATTATTAATGATATTCTCCAAGCTAAGTTCTCCCAAAGTATGCATGATACAGGCCGCATAGCAATCAATACAACTCTGGGTGTTGGAGGTCTGATAGATGTTGCCAAACATGCTGGGCTTGAACAAAACGACGAAGATTTTGACCAAACCCTTGCTGTATGGGGAGTGCCACCAGGATCTTACCTCGTCCTGCCGTTTTTGGGACCATCTACCACCAGAGGCGTTCATGGTTCGATATTTGATGCGGCAACAAGCCCAACCACCTATACAATGATAGGCATACCCATAAATATGGTATCAGTGCTTAACACGCGTTCAAATGCGGACGGCTCATTAAAATTCATAAATGAAGCTGCATTAGACCCTTATTTATTTACACGCGAGTCTTTCATGCAATGGCGCAATAATCTAGCAACAGATGGAAAAGCTGAGGCATCCTATAATATTGATGACCTTGATATTGAGTCACTGGACAATGAAAAAAGTAGTAATCCAAAAGAAGAACCGTCTATTGTTAAGCAACAAAAGGAAGCTAATTATGTAATTAGCTTAGAGCCCGCTACTAAATAACTCCATAATGAGTGTGATCATCGCTTTTCTATCCATAAAAATTTCCAAGCTTTAGTCTGTCAAAATTTATTTTTAAATCTAAGATCCACATCACGACATTTTGATCAATTTAAAATCGGCTATCTAATTCTTAATAATGCAGCACAGAATAAACTTCGTAGTTGCCTAATCTTTCTCTACCCTCAAGAAAATCGAGTTCTACAACAAAGGCACAAGCTTCTACTTTAGCACCCAACTTTTCAATCAATTCACAACTTGCCATAGCTGTACCACCCGTAGCTAATAAATCGTCAATAACTAACACACGATCATTTGGACTAAAAGCATCGACATGAGCTTCTAATGTTGCCGAGCCATACTCAAGATCATAAGAAACACTTTGGACATTGTAAGGCAGCTTACCTGGCTTTCTGAGGGGTATAAACGGAAGCCCAAGTTCCCATGCTACCAATGAGCCAAAAACAAAGCCACGCGCTTCCATTCCAGCCACTGCATTAATATTACGCCCTAAGAAAGGATGTATTAACTGATGCACGCTAAGCCTCAAAGTAGCAGGATCTGCTATCAAAGGGGTAATATCCTTAAAGATAATGCCAGGTTTGGGGAAATCAACTATGTCACGAATTTTATTTCTTAATCTATCCATTATTTAATTTTACATGCACAAAATAACCAATTAGTAATAAGTACAGATGAAAAATGATGAATCACTGCACATAAATTATGCACTCATTATTAAGCACAGAATATTTCAATTTGAGCAGTAATACCCTGAATATCCAATCCGCAAATAGCCAACAACTCTTCTCGTGTTCCTTGCTCAATAAAACTGTCCGGAAGACCTATATTTAAAACTGGCATGAGAATATGCTGCTTCTGTAGGAAATTATTGACGGCACTACCTGCTCCACCTGAAATGACATTTTCTTCGATGGTGACAAATATCTCGATACTTTTTGCAAGGTCAAGCAGTAATTGTTCGTCAAGTGGCTTGATAAAACGC
>CAJAHC010000534.1 GCA_903939355.1 uncultured Methylococcaceae bacterium
ACTATTTAACTGAATGCAGTGAAGATACTATTAGTTATGATGAGGTTGTATCTGTACTTTCATAATGAAACACAATGTTAAGTAATCAGATCCCCTAACGAATGAAGGAAGCTATTCGATGAACAAGTCTCCACAGTCTTTTATTAAACATGTACTCACTTTAGCAAATAAAAGCTACAATTATTTAAAAATTCGGTTGAACTCAACTTCTGATTACCTATTCGAAAAAAAAGCGAAGCTTGAACTTAATAAACCTTCTGATACTCAAGCGCATCGTTTGATGCATAAAAAATTAATTTATTTTGCACTAGCATCAGTTTTCTTGATTTTTCTATTCAACAGTATCAATGCAGTAAAACAGGATGAAATCCCCTACAGCCAGTTTCTTAAATTGGTTCAAGAAACCAAAGTAGAAAATGCCATAGTAACTGAGCGCATGATCACTGGAACTATCAAGTCCAGTGATACAAAAGAGCCAAGCAAGCATTTTGTCACTATTCCTTTATGGCAAAATGATCTTGCACAAATGTTAACGCAAAACAAAGTAGATTTTGTAGTTAGAAGCGGCGAAAACTGGCTAACTAATTTATTTTTTAATTGGATCATACCGATATTAATATTTGTATTAATTTGGTCTTGGATTATGCGTAAAGCCACTGCTGGAGCACAGTCTTTCCTTAATTTAGGAAACAAGATTCACATCCATCAAGATACCCAAACCAACATTACTTTTGCTGATGTAGCAGGAACTGAAAGTGCAAAACAGGAATTGAAAGAATCCATCGATTTTCTAAAAGCACCTGAAAAAATTCAAAGCTTGGGTGGTCGCATGCCTAAAGGTGTATTGCTCGTTGGCCCTCCCGGCACCGGCAAAACCTTGTTGGCCCGCGCTGTTTCTGGAGAAGCCAAAGTACCATTTTTCAATATCAGTGGTTCCGAATTTATAGAGCTCTTTGTTGGCGTAGGTGCTGCACGCGTTCGTGAATTATTTGAGCAGGCTCGCAGCAAAGCGCCTTGTATTATTTTCATCGATGAACTCGATGCCATTGGTCGCTCGCGTGGTGGCCCAATGATGATTGGTGGTCATGATGAGCGGGAACAAACCTTAAATCAATTATTAACCGAAATGGATGGCTTTGATACATCGGTCGGTGTAGTGGTTATGGCAGCAACCAACCGTCCGGAGGTGCTTGATAAAGCACTATTACGTTCAGGTCGTTTTGATCGTCAGATTGTTGTCGATAAACCGGACTTGCAAGATCGTATGGAAATACTAAAATTGCACACCAAAGCAATGACGTTAAATCCAACCATAAACATAGAAATTATTGCAAAACGCACTCCGGGGCTAGTTGGTGCCGATCTGGCCAATATAGCAAATGAAGCTGCTATTATTGCGGTACGTGCCGGTCATAAGAAAGTTGAAATGCAAGATTTTGAAGCTGCTATTGATCGTATACTTGCGGGCCCGGAAAAGAAAAATCGCGTATTAAACCCTAATGAAAAGAAACGTGTCGCTTATCACGAAGCCGGACACGCGATGGTTGCCGAACATGTTCCTACAGGACAACCGGTACATAAAATCTCTATTATTCCCCGGGGTGTTTCTGCATTAGGCTTTACCCTACAACTGCCCGTAGAAGAGAGCTTCCTGTCCACCGAATATCAATTAAAAGACCAGATAGTAGTGGATTGTCGGCGTCTGGCGGCGCAGGGCCAGAAAGACCAGATTTTCTAAGAGCCTGCCCGTGTTAACT
>CAJAHC010000535.1 GCA_903939355.1 uncultured Methylococcaceae bacterium
GGATAAAATAGTCATATTTACTTAAAATGTCGTTAATTAATCCCTTTTCAATAATCATAGCTGTCTAAGCAGAGCTACTTTAGCGACCTGTTTACTCATTAAGCTAATCAAACATAAGCATTATGGAACAAAACAATCTGACTCTTGGAATCTCTGGTTTTACTTACGCTGATTTATATGATGCGAACCGTTTAAAGAATTTGCTGGATGTATTTGATGCATCCATAAAAAAACACGATGCCGAGCTTTATAATAAATTTTCTGATTATCGGCAAAACCAGGGTGTAGGCTTAACTCCTGAGGAAGTGTCCGAGTTATTGGTGAACATGGGGCCTTATGTGGGCCAATTTGTAGCCAAATTGTTTAATGTGACTGATCAACACCAAACGCAGGCGATCAAAATTAAGGATGAAATTGATACAATTTTTACCTATAAAAATGAAGTCGTAGAAAAATTAGGTGTTGTTTTTAAAGGTCAAGATACTGCTGATTGGAATATTTCGTCGATACTTAATCGTTTTGATTTATTGATTGAAGCCGGTTTTATTGAAGCTAATCAAGATAATGATCCTGAACATCGGGTTGCTCGCGTTGGTGCAGTAATTGGCTTGTTATCCAGGCACTACAAATTGCTTGCTAAAGGCAAAGCCAGTGATTACGAAAATGCCGATGAGCAAGTATCTGCTTTGCGTGCAAAATTGCTTGATCATGAGTTGGCCAAAGTTGAGTTTACAGACATTATTAATGTCTCAGAAGCCGCTGATTTTGTCAGTGGTTTAATGGATATTGTGCAGCGTTGGAGCTTTGTTGCTCAACAAGATAATGATGTCGTTGCAGATTGGTTGAGTTTCAAATTTCCAGAAAAACGAGATTTTAATCATTTGGTCGAACATGAGACCGTTGATCGTGGACAATTTACTGCATGGATGGGTGAACTGGAACATCGTCGTCGTCGTGATGGTTTTAAGTTAACGGATCCAAGATACAATCAACGCCAGGTATTGTCTGAAGTTAATCATTGCATTTATTGTCACGAGCGCGATACCGACTCTTGCTCTAAAGGTATGCGCAACAAGAAAACCAATACCTTTAAAATTGATCCCCTGGGCGTAACAACTATTGGTTGTCCACTGGATGAAAAAATCTCTGAAATGCATTTGGTTAAGCGCAAGGGCGACAACATTGGCGCTTTGGCAATTATTATCATTGATAATCCGATGTGTCCGGGTACTGGTCATCGTATTTGTAATGAATGCATGAAAGGTTGTATCTATCAAAAGACTGACCCCGTTAATATTCCGCAAATTGAAACCAATGTGCTAACGGATGTGTTATTCATGCCTTATGGTTTTGAAATATACAGTTTGTTGACCCGTTGGAATCCGTTGAATGTCAAGCGCCCAACGATGCTACCTTATAACGGTAAAAATGCCTTGGTTGTAGGTTTAGGCCCTGCTGGTTATACCATGAGCCATTATTTGTTAAATGAAGGTTTTGGTGTTGCCGGCATTGATGGATTAAAGTTGGAGCCCTTGCCGGTGGAGTTAACCGGTGATGCCGATAACTTACCGCAACCTATAGTCGATTTTAATGATCTTTACGAGGATTTGGATAAACGTATTCTGGCCGGTTTTGGTGGCGTAGCAGAGTACGGTATTACAGTGCGTTGGGATAAAAACTTCCTGAAAGTTATTTATTTAACATTGCAAAGACGTGAGGCTTTTCGCGCTTATGGTGGTGTGCGTTTTGGCGGTACGCTGACTATTGAAGATGCGTGGAGTATGGGTTTTGATCATATTTGTATCGCTTCAGGTGCAGGCCAGCCAACGATTATTGATCTTAAAAATAATCTGATGCGCGGTATACGTAAAGCCTCTGATTTCTTGATGGCGTTGCAATTGACGGGTGCTGCTAAAGCTTCTTCGTTGGCTAATTTACAAGTAAGGTTACCTGCCGGCGTTATTGGCGGCGGGTTAACAGCGATTGATACTGCCACAGAGTTAATGGCTTATTATCCTGTGCAGGTGGAAAAAATTCTACATCGTTATGAAACGTTGGTGAATGTTTACGGTGAGCAATTGGTTCGCAGTCGTTACGATAAAGAAGAAACTATTATTCTGGATGAATTTCTGGCGCATGGCGAAGTCATTCATGCTGAACGCATGCGTGCTGAAGCTGAAGACGAACAGCCAGACTTCCAACCCTTAGTAGATTCATGGGGCGGTGTAACTTTGTTTTATCGCAAAGGTATGAAGGATGCGCCTGCGTATCGTCAAAATCATGAAGAAATTAGTGAGGCCTTGGAAGAGGGGATTGCGTTGGCGGAAGGGATGAGTCCGCTGAGTGCAGATGCTGATGAATATGGGCACTTAAATGCCGTAGATTTTGAAAAGCTGGTGCTGGATGACGATCGTTGGAAAAATTCCGGTGAGATTATTAAAGTTCCGTTGCGAAGTTTGTATGTGGCTGCCGGCACATCACCCAATACGATTTACCAAAGTGAATACCCCGACACATTTGTAATGGATAAATGGTTTTTTCAGCGTTACGAACCCGAATGGACAAATGACTCGGTTGAATTAGTACCTATGCACGATGAAGCGTTTCCCAAGTTAGGTAAACCGGCACCGTTAACGTCTTATCAAAAAGACGGTAAATTCATCAGTTTTTATGGCGATAATCATCCGGTCTATGCGGGTAATGTAGTTAAGGCGATGGCAAGTGCAAAGAATGGTTATCCTTATGTGGTCAAGTTGTTTGAAAAACAGCTGGCCAGCTTAACTTCAGCACAACAGTCAGAGCGTGACGCTGATCTAAAAGCCTTGTTTGCACGTTTAGATGAGGCCTTTAATGCCACTATTGTTGCTATTAATCGATTAACGCCAACCATTATTGAGGTGGTTGTAAAAGCACCGTTAGCGGCAGAAAAATTTTATCCGGGACAATTTTACCGCGTACAAAACTACGAAGCTTTTGCACCAACGGTCGAAGGTACTGTATTAGCAGCAGAAGGTTTGGCGCTAACGGGTGCTGAAGTTGATAAAGAAAAAGGTACTATTTCTTTGATTGCTTTGGAAATGGGATCTTCTTCGCGCCTTTGTGCAACTTGGAAGGTGGGTGATCCTCTGGTTATTATGGGGGTAACTGGTACACCAACTGATATTCCAAGCAATCAAACGGTGTTGTTAATTGGTGGAGGCTTAGGAAATGCGGTACTGTTTTCGATTGGTAAGGCACTGCGAGCGGCTGGTAATCGGGTTGTTTATTTTGCAGGTTACAAGTTCGCTCAAGATCGTTTTAAAGTTGAAGACGTAGAAGCAGCTGCTGATTTGATTATCTGGGCTGTCGATAAAGGCGAAGGCGTGCAGGCGATAGTGCCAACCCGTCCGCAAGATAAAAGCTTTGTCGGTAATATACTGGAATGTATGGTGGCTTATGCCAAAGGTGAGTTGGGCGAACAGCCCATTTCACTGGCCGAGGTCGATCATTTGGTGGTTATTGGCTCTGACCGTATGATGGCAGCCGTTAAATCAGCGCGTTTTGATGTGTTAAAGCCGTATCTCAATAAAGCCCATCACGCTATCGGTTCTATTAATTCACCCATGCAGTGCATGATGAAAGGTATTTGCGCTCAGTGTTTATGTAAGCATGTCGATGCTGATACCGGTAAAGAATACTTTGTTTACTCCTGTTATAACCAAGATCAGGATTTGGATAAAGTCGACTTCCCCCATTTGAATGCACGTTTACGTCAAAATACTGTGCAAGAAAAATTATCTAATTTGTGGCTGGATTATTTGTTGGAGAAGCAGTGATTGTGAAGGCTAGTTTAAGGATTTTTATTTGAACAATCACATTCTTTGTCTCTGCGGTTCTGGTATTAACTATCAAGAATGCTGTGAGCTGTTTCATGTCGGTGAAAAAAAACCGACTACGGCTGTAGAGTTGATGCGCTCGCGTTATACTGCTTATGTGCTGAGAAACGCAGTTTATTTGCAAGAAACATGGGATGTAACGAGGCGACCCAAGCTGATAGATTTTTCCAAAGAAAAAATAGATTGGTTACGCCTGGAAATTGTTGATATTAAAAAAGGCGAAGCGAAAGATAATAAAGGCTTGGTAACATTCAAGGCGTTTTATAGTCAAGAAGGTGAGGTATGCGTTATGAATGAAATCAGTCGGTTTAGAAAAAATAACGGCCATTGGTTTTATCTTGATGGCGTTATTAAATCAATGGGTAAAGTGGATGTGCAATCTAATCAGGGTAAGAATGCACTATGTTCTTGTAGTAGCGGTAAGAAGTTTAAGCGTTGTTGTGGAGCATGATGTTGGCAGGGTTTTGCCAGCTTGTTTTGTCATATGGGTAGGGCTGGTGTGTGATGGAGGCTTTATTTAGTGCCCATTAGATTGGAAGGTAATGGTTAATATCTTCCACAATAGATTGACTTCATCGTAAGTAGTCGTACAAAATAGCCAATTTAAATTGATAACATTAATTAAAATTACGCATGGATAATAGCGTTTCTTCCCAAGACAGTTTAGTCTCCGTCCGCAATTTGTCTTTTTCTCGTGGAAATCAGAAAATATTTGATAATATTTCCCTTGATTTTCAGCGAGGTAAGATTACGGCAATTATGGGGCCTAGCGGTACCGGAAAAACCACCTTACTCAAGTTGATAGGTGGTCAATTGTTTCCTGATAAGGGTACAATTATTGTAGACGGCCAAAATGTTCATAAGCTTGGTCGAGCAGAGCTTTACAATCTGCGTAAACGCTTGGGGATGCTATTTCAAAGCGGCGCATTATTAACTGACATGAATGTTTTTGATAATGTTGCTTTTCCTTTACGGGAGCACACTCATTTACCTGAATCCATGATTCGCACATTGGTGTTAATGAAGTTGCAGGCGGTAGGTTTAAGAGGTGCCCGTAAATTGATGCCAAACGAACTCTCTGGCGGCATGGCCAGACGTGTTGCATTGGCAAGAGCGATTGCTTTGGATCCAATGATGATTCTGTACGATGAGCCTTTTACCGGCCAAGATCCTATTTCCATGGGGGTATTGGTTCATCTTATTAAATCCTTAAATAATACATTAGGGTTAACCAGTATTATTGTTTCTCATGATGTACATGATACTTCTGCGATAGCAGATTATATTTATGTGTTATCAGGTGGAAAGATTGTTGGTCAAGGTACGCCTAAAGAAATTAAAGAGTCAGATTCTGAATGGGTGCAACAATTTATGACTGGCGCTGCAGATGGCCCAGTACATTTTCATTATCCAGCTAAAGATTATGTTGATGATCTGATGTCGTCTGGAAAACGTTACTAATTAAGGTTAATAGAAAATACTCGTTGCTTTACATCTTAATATCAGTCGATCTAGTTGCTGTTGGCATACGATAAACTCATCAATACCAGTGTAAATATATTATAAAATGACTCAATTTATACAAAATTTGGGTAGAAATACACGTATCAGCTTTAACAAGTTGGGGCGTGCAACCTATTTTCTACTTCAGACAATATCTGGGATCTTCAGTGTCTTAGGACGACCTAGATTGTTACTTAATCAGATGTATTCCGTGGGTGTATTATCTTTTTTGATCATTACCATTTCCGGCTTATTTGTCGGTATGGTCTTGGGGTTACAGGGATACTATACGCTTTCTGATTTTGGGGCAGAAGAAACGCTTGGGGTTATGGTGGCAGCTTCTTTAGTTCGAGAGCTGGGGCCTGTTGTATCTGCTCTATTATTTGCAGGGCGCGCTGGCTCAGCGTTAACTGCTGAGATTGGCTTGATGAAGGCCACTGAACAATTGTCAGGAATGGAAATGATGGCGGTTGATCCGATTAAGCGAATTATTACGCCACGTTTTTTGGCAGGATTAATCTCGATGCCTATACTGGCAGCATTGTTTAGTGCTGTGGGCATTGTTGGCGGACAAATTATTGGTTGTGGCTTGTTAGGCGTTGATGAAGGTGCTTATTGGTCACAAATGCAGGCAAACATAGATTTTCAGGATGATATTATTAATGGTGTAATCAAAAGTGTTGTATTTGGTTTTATCACATCTTGGATAGCCTTATTTGAAGGTTATGACGCTATTCCCACTTCAGAAGGGGTTAGTAGAGCGACTACGCGTACCGTAGTTAATTCAGCTTTTAGTATTTTAGGTCTGGATTTTATCCTGACTGCACTCATGTTTGGA
>CAJAHC010000536.1 GCA_903939355.1 uncultured Methylococcaceae bacterium
GCTGCAGGCCTGCTGTACAAGTTCTTATCTTTCAAGATCGTCAGTGCTGCAGAGCACCTTAAGTGACTAGGGTCATTTATTTTGAAGAAAATATATGGCGAAAGCTTATGGTACTTCGATATGAAGGGGGGCATCCATTCATCAATGATAACGTAGACGTAGTGGTGGTTTTTAATACCCACCAATTTGGTATTGGTGCCGGCAGCACGAAAAGCTGTTTTCATCAGTGAAAGTCCTCATCCAGACAATGCTGGAAAAAATCCTATCGCGACGGCTGGTTCTTGTGCTGCCAGTGTGATCGAAAAAGCTTGGACGAGCAATGATTATTCTATCTATAGCAGAATAGTGGCATCAGCTTCATCGGGAGTCGGTGTAAGTAGTTGAGAGTAGGAAAACTTAAGTGTATTAGAAATTATTCAACAATAACTACATCATTACGTTTAATGATCCCCGGTTGTATAACCTTAGCGTAAACACCTACGGAAGGTAAAGACTTGTTGGCGAAAGGCACATGTACAGTATTTTCAGCAATAGTTTTTAATATTTTGGCATCTTTACTGAGGTCACCTTGAGCCAGAGTTGGCATTACACATCGAGGGCAAGGATCAGTTATTAATAGTTTTACATCACCAATGCGGATTGTTTTACCAACCCAGTCGTTCTCGACAAACCCAGTTTGTTCTGGAGTCGTTGAAATTATCAAATTTGGACGGAAACGACGTGACTCTATTCTTCCGGAAGGATACAGGTGTTGCAAGTGCATTAAAGTTGCAGTAGTTAGAATATGTATCGTTGAGTAATCAAAAAAACTTCCTTCATTTGCATCGCCTGAAATTATTTCGTCACTAATTTCATTGTCTTCGCCATCATATTCAGGCCAATACTGCTCTAGTGAAGCTTCATTAGGAGCTCTTTTTGTTAAAATAACATCACGATTTAAAGCAGCAGACAATAATTCCTGTGTATCAGTTTGATCACTATTTAGAGTTTTACCGTTTGGCAAGGTGATACAAACTTCGGGAATGGGCTTATTAAGCTCTGGGGTTTCTCTAAAGCGGGCATAGAAATAGAATATTTCAGGCCATTTTTTGGGGTTCTTTGCACTGACAATTTTATTCGTTTGGGTGTCGAGTAATGCATAGCTGCGATCACCTAATAGGCCATTATTAGTTATTACAGCAGTATTTAATTCTTCTCCCATCATTGATTTGACAGGGTAACGCCATAACGAGGCTAGAAACATTGTATTATTTGACATTAGTTAATTCCTCTTATTATTGTTTTGGGTATTTATAGGGCAAAATGAAATATTGTAGATAAATCCTTCCGTTATTGAGGTTAACAGATTCTTGTACGACTAATCTGCTCTGCACTTAGATATAAATTTTGCTCAACTTGGAAATAAAATTATTGTAAATTTTTTGTATATAGTAGCGATTTGATATTATATTTCCAGTTTTATTTTTATAGGTCAGTTACTCATTGAATAATTCTTTTGTGGGAAAATTTTGCCCTCTATTCAATTTTGTCAACTATTGCAAAGGGTTAAATAGTGAAGTTAATTAAAAGGTAAATTGTCGAATGCGTATTGGTACAACTATAAGTTCTGTACAAACACCAATTATTCCAGTAATTGGAGAATGGACACGGAATACGCCAGGTACCTTATCATTGGGTCAAGGCATGGTTTCATACCCTCCACCTGAATCAGTATTGCAAGAAATTTGTGATTTTGGGTTGCGTAGTGAAGAGCATTTATATGGTTCTCCATTGGGCTATGAGCCCTTGTTGAAATTAATAGCGACAAAATTACTTTCCGAAAATGGCATAGATTCCAGTAGTCATAATAGACTGATGGTAACTGCGGGTTCCAATATGGCATTTTTCAATGTATTAAGAACCATTACAGATCCCGGTGATGAAGTTATTTTGCCATTACCCTATTACTTCAATCAAGAAATGGCTATACGTATGCTTAATTGTATACCAGTCACGGTGCCGACGGATGCCAGTTATCAATTACAATTGGATGGGCTACGTTCAGCGATTACTGAAAAGACCCGTGCTATTGTTACTATTTCACCTAATAATCCCAGTGGCGCTGTATATCCAGAAAAAGCATTACGTGCCGTTAATCAGTTATGTAAAGAATATGGCTTATATCATATCAGTGATGAGGCCTATGAATACTTCACTTATGGAGGGGTAAAACATTTTTCGCCTGGAAGCATTTTGGGATCTAAGTCACATACAATCTCATTATTTTCTTTATCAAAAGCTTATGGATTTGCCAGTTGGCGGATTGGTTATCTTGTTATTCCAGAAATGCTCTTGCCCTCATTGTTGAAAGTACAAGATACCAATTTGATTTGTCCACCCTTGATCACCCAATATGCTGCGATGGGTGCCTTGCAGACAGGAAGTTCTTATTGTAGGGATAAAATTCAACAATTGGCCAAAATTCGTGAGCAAGTAACTGTTCGTTTACAATCCTTGAATCAAGTAAAGGTTGTAGAAACCGAGGGAGCCTTTTATTTGCTGTTAAAAATTGATACTCAAAAAAATGATTTGCAGTTGGCAAAATCGTTAATTGAGGAATTCAAAGTAGCTGTAATACCCGGGTGTGCTTTTGGTTTACATGACGCTTGTTATCTTCGAATTTCATACGGAATGCTTTCTGAAGAAACGGCTAAGATCGCTTTGCAACGATTGTGTAAAGGACTTAAGTACCTTTGTTAGTAATGATAGTTTAAAATAATTTATTATTAATAGACCGAGACCTTTGCACGAACCCTGTAAAAATATCATGAAAATGAGATAATGGAGCATAGAAAATCATCTGAACTAGGTAATTAAAATGGCGTGGAA
>CAJAHC010000537.1 GCA_903939355.1 uncultured Methylococcaceae bacterium
ATAAACAGCTTCTTAGTTTACAAAATCCTGATAAGCCAATTTCAGACCTTCGATTAAGCTTACTTGTGCTTGCCAGCCTAAGTCATTTAATCGTTTACTATCCATCCATTTGCGTGGAGAGCCATCGGGTTTAGTAGCATCAAATTCAATTTGTCCTGTGTAGCCAACTGTTTGGGCGATGGCTTGAGCCAGCTCGGCAATAGTAACGTCTGAACCACTGCCCACGTTAATGTGACTTTGCATGGGTTGCGTGTATTGCTCGTACTTGGCTTTGGGTAGCTGCATAACGTACACGCTGGCGGAAGCCATATCGTCTACATATAAAAACTCACGTCTTGGTGTACCGCTACCCCAAATAATCACACTAGGTGCGTTGCTGGTTTTGGCTTCATGAAAGCGACGAATCAAGGCCGGAATAACGTGGCTGTTTTCAGGATGATAATTATCCCCTGGACCATACAAATTGGTAGGCATCACGCTGCGGTAATCCACAGCATATTGACGGTTATAACTTTCGCAAAGCTTAATGCCGGCAATTTTGGCAATAGCATAGGGCTCATTCGTAGGCTCTAAAGTACCTGTCAATAAAGCATCTTCGGACATAGGCTGGGGTGCTAACCGAGGATAAATACAACTGGAACCTAAAAACAATAGTTTTTGAACGCCATTACGAAAAGCTGCATCAATCACGTTAGCCTGAACCATCAAGTTTTGGTAGATAAACTCGGCAGGGTAAGTATTGTTGGCATGTATGCCTCCTACTTTTGCAGCGGCCAAATAAACCTGATCTGGCTTTTCGGTCTCAAAAAAATGTCTAACTGCCTGTTGATCAGTCAAATCAAGCTCGGCATGGGTACGCACAACAAAATGGGTCTGTCCTTGGTTTTTAAGTGCACGCACAATGGCTGATCCCACCATGCCAAGGTGCCCTGCCACATATATTTTAGATTGCATCACCGTCATAATATTTCTTATTTAAAAATAAACTACTATAAAACTCATACCTGCCCGATTGTCTTGGCATAATCAGCCATACGACTTTGTGTTTCTATTAATATATGTACGCATAGCAAAGCTTGCTGTAATGCGCTTAGCAGAACACTTGGCGATTCTATGTATTCATGAACCAATTTATTTCTGAGTTCACGTATCTCAATCCAAGTTTGAGTCGAGTCAATCCAGCCAAGTTTTTCTGCACGGAGTAAATTATCCAGTTGTGATCCCATCTTTTCAAGGCTTGCACGCAACATAGCAGGTAAAAGTTTGTCGCCCAACATATCTTGCAAACGCCCATAACGTGAAACAAAAGCATCCAGCATTTCACTGTGCTCATCATTGTTATCAAGCGACTCAACCCATTGAAGATCGATAGTAAGCGCCCTAAGTCGATCTGCAGTACGCCCAAGATAATGGGCTTCCTTTTCTGTAATTCGTATTAATTGAGTGACGATAAACAGATTATTCTGCAGTGATGTCACAACACAATTCCATGTTGTAATGCTTGCTCATGAATAGCCAAGGGGGGTTCAAACGGATTTTTTATCAATACATCGACCTTACGCCCACCCAACTGAATATAAAGACGTGCGGCCAATTGGCATTCTGCTTGAATGCGTTGAGTCAAGTTATGATCTGGCTCAATCAGTAAATCAATGTCTCCTCCACGTTGCCTGTCATCAACTCGACTTCCAAACAAACGAACGGTGGCTTTAGGTCCTAATTGACTGGCAACCTCATCTTTAATAATCTGGCGGGTTTTATCATCAAGTCGCATTCGCTCTCCTGTTTGACATCGTTACTAATCTCACCAACTATCCATCCAGCGTCATCGCGACTATTCTTGCAAATGTTGAAAAATCAACCAAATGGTTTTTTACAATACTATGCACAATGTGCCAGTTGATGGCATCGTAGTTATGAACCGCGATATTACGAAAGCCAACGGCTTTTTTCAAATTGACTGCCAGTGTCTTCGTTAACAGACCGGTTTGCTCAAGTCTATCGAAGGTTTGACCCATCGTATCAGGCGGCGCCTGATCCGTACCTGAAATAAGATGTGCGCCAATATCAACACATAGCTGTACAGCCCTACTGAGATTAAGCGAGACAATATCTTGTAGATCAAAGTCCGTCATGAGTGTATCTGCTTCTGCCGGACACTTGACTTCAATACGCTCCAAGCAACGCCTCAGTGACTCCAGCTTTTGCTCAACTACTTCCCGATCCATGCCGCCCGCCTTTCCGCTAATATCCGGTTGCGATACGGCATAAAATCGGCCTGTTCAAACAAATGCCGGCTAATCAAGCGCCCATACTCGCCATCACTCCCCAGAAGGCGACGACCGTGCTGAACAATTTGTCCCAGTAAAGGCTCACCCACTACCTTTAAATCTACTAAGTCAACCGGACGCCCCGTTTTCTCTGCCAAGGCTGAAATAATAACTATTTTTTGGTCCGCTGTTAGAGCCTGCTTGGCGACTACTGCAATATCCAAATCACTATCTATACGCTGCAACCCTTTTGCGACAGAGCCAAATACTAGTGCTAGTATTAGCTCAGGAAAGCCTGCCAGCACTTCACGCAACTGATTATCCACCCGCTCACTTAGCCCCTAAAGTTCTATAACCGACTACTTTTTAATAAAATAATAATAACCGCCGAATTTACCTTTTAAGGTCATATTACTATCGGTTTTTTCTACCACGGTAAATACCTCAGATCGGCTACTACCAATAATGGCAATTTTTAATTTACCATCTTCTACATCATAAGCTACTGGCGCTTGATCATAGTAAGTGCCTTCACGAGGAATATGTAAGATGGTGACTTTGCCATCTTTAAAAACCCAGGTATCTTCACGATCAATGGCTTGCTTATCGGTTATCGAATTTTTGGCAGATTGTAACTTCCAAGTGCCCTGCACGTCTTCTTTAGCTTGTATGGTAACATCGGCAAAAGCCGCTGTTGCAAAGATAGAAAACCCCAAGCAGATTGCCGCTAAATTTATTTTTTTCATCATCATTTCCTTTGCATTAATTATAAGTTTTAGTCAACTCATTCTACACACAGAGTGGCGATAACTAAAACATTATTCCTATTAAGTAAATACTTTAAAAAGATAGGCATCAACACCCCTCTACAACAGACACCATACTCATAAATTTACAAATTCTCATAGCGACTCATGTCTAATAAACCAGCACTGATGCCTTTTTCTTCTTTGTATTGCTGATTAAACCAGTCGACGTGTTGCCATAGTTTTGGATGAGTACGACGCAGGCCAAACTGACTATAAAGCGAATCTTTCTCTATTTCAGTTCTGGCCACACCAAGCGTGTTGATAAATTCCATAAGATGCGCTTTTTCTACGCTAAAGAAAAAATTGGGGTAACTACCAATAAACCCTGGCACGATAGTAATACTGTCTTGCTCAGGCAATCGATTTGAGCCCTCTGAGAGTTTAGAAATATTACTGTAGGCTTTATCAGTG
>CAJAHC010000538.1 GCA_903939355.1 uncultured Methylococcaceae bacterium
ACCAGCTTTATTTTTAATATTTGCAACACCTTGTTTTATTATAGCTTCTTTCATTATTCTTTCAGCTTCAACATCCATCCCCATTGCTTTAGCATATTTATCAACAAATTCAAGTTGTACAAATGGACGCTTTATTTTTTTTCTTTCTCTTTTTAAATCTAAAAACCTCATTTTTTTACTATCATACGAATATCCAGTATTTTTACCAGATAATAAATTTTCCTTTCTAACATCTTTATCTACATTACCATCATCAACATCATCTATAAAACGCTCTTTACCAATAAAGTAGCGTACTTTAGACACATTTTCTAATATATCTTTATTAGCCCATCCATATTGTTCAGCTCTTACTTTAAAATCAGCAATAATTGTTTCTATTAATAATTCTCTGGCTCGTTGACCCAACATCTCAACCATTACCTTATCTTCCTTTCTTGCACCATATTCATCCAATACTAAATTACCATTTACATCACGATCAAAAGTATCAGCATAACTTCCAGTTGGACCAATAATTGTGTTTTGTCCAGGACAAATTTGTATATCAGGCAAATGACTTGCGCCAGGATCAACAACAGTAATGACTCTGGTAATTGTATCATAAAAATTACAACTTAATGGATCACCAACAATCAAGCTTACAGTATATTCACCTCCAACAGTGTAGGTGTGAGAAGGATTCTGAACAGAAGTTGTCGGTGAACCGTCGCCAAAATTCCAAACAAATGTACTACCCTGGGAAGTATTATTAAAATTCACAATATAAGGCGCACAGCCAATTGGTGTAGGGTCAAAATTTGCTTCAGCAAGGTTTTCAATAATTCTGATTTTAAACACGGCATTATTACAGTTTGTAGCATCATTATTAGTTGACCAAGCGCCAGGATTTGGGCTTGTTGGAAATTGCTGACAACCACCACAACTAGCACAAACGGATTGAATAATATGTCCTTTCTTATCAAAGCGGCTTGTTCCTCCATCAACGTGATCATGTCCAGAATATCCACAACTTGTGTAATGTACCTCACCAAAGAAACTCGCATATTCTAATGTACTTGCATCTTCACTTAACACTAAAACATAAAAATCCTGACCATCCGTAGTTGTTTGAAGGGCATCTGAAGTAACTGCCATACCCTTAGTTCCGTATATTGATTCCCAAGTATAGTAACTAGCTTGAGCATTGTAATAAGAGTACACCCATTCGCGCCCCCAGCCTGACAAATAAACGCGATTACAAACATCAACTGCAAAAGCGGTAATAGAAATATTTGGTTTACCAGAGCCAGTACCAAAAACAGTTGACCAAATAACTGAGCTTAATGATGGGTTAAATTTCGTAATAAATTGGCCACTATTTGGAACAGAATATCCTGCATTTTGAATTAAAGTTGAGCCAGTTGCCTTTGTTTGTCCACAAATAAAAACATTATCAAATCTATCAGTACGGACAAAAAAAGCATTGTCATATGAAGTGGAACCAAAATAAGTTGAAGCTATCAATGAATTACCATTTTGGTTGATTTTTGCCACAAAAGCATCTGTACTACCGCCATAAAAACTAG
>CAJAHC010000539.1 GCA_903939355.1 uncultured Methylococcaceae bacterium
CCAAGCCAGAAGCACCGATTATGCCGCTACGTTTTATTGAAGATCCAACAGCCGAGGGCTTATATAAATTATTGGCAGTTGGTCAGCCTAGCGTCGGGATGTATAGCGATGAGGGCGCGTTAGTGATTGGCGGCCATGCCTTATCAAAAGATAATGCCATAAAGACAATGGCGGTGTGGTGCAAATTATGGGACGGCTCCAACTTAACGAGGGTCAGAGTTGAGGGAGCTTCTGCGTTATTTGGCAGACGTATGTCAATGCACATACAGGCACAACCCGAAGTTATGGACAAGTTGCTTAATGACCTTATGGCGAACAGTCAAGGCTTTCTTGCAAGGGGTTTGGTTGCATGGCCGGAGTCTACCATTGGTACAAGACACGTTGAAACTTTTGAACGGGCAGAGCATAAGCCGGAATTAAAACGGCTTTTTGCAGTATTGAAAAAATTAACAGAAGCCGAACCCAGAACCACCGAGAGATCGCAGCAGGAACTAGACCCCGTTGAGTTACCACTGGCAAATGATGAGGTTGTGGCATTGGCTCTACATGCGGTCAATCAATTTGAATCATTAATGAAGTCAGGCAAAGATTTATGTGAGCTAACAGATCGTGCGAGTAAAGCCGTGGAAAATGCTTGTCGTATTGCTGGCATATTGGCGGTTATTGAGGGCGGCATGGCAACGCGGTCAATTAGTAAAGGCCACTTACAAAACGGCTTGATATTAATGCAATGGTATCTCGAGGAGACGTTACGCATTAGGAGCGCGGCACTGATACCACTAGAAGTAAAACACGCTGAAATGCTGGTTTTGTGGCTAAAAGAGCGAGACATAAAACTGTTTAATACCAGTATGATTTTAACGAAAGGCTCAAACCAACTCAGGAGGAAAGAACGCCTAGACCCTGCAATAAAAGTATTAATGGATAACGGTTATCTTCTGTTAAATGAAGCCGGAACATTAATTGACGGCAAAAAATCCCGCACCAGTTGGAGGATATTGTCTTATGTGGTTTGACCCATTTAATATAGATTTTAAATCAGACCCCATTGCTAATCTTGCTAAAACTGCTAATTATCAACCCGATATTATCAAACCACCCCCTGAAATTAGCAGAATTAGCGAAATTAGCAGCAAGGTAGTTAGTGAGAATGAAACGCCTGATTCATCAAAATTAGCAGAATTAGCGGAATTAGCAACACCCCCCGATAATCAAACCTTTGTCAGTTGCGGGAAATGTTTGGGCTTCAAATCCCATAACGCACATGGCAAGGGCGCGGGTTATTGTCTTATTGGTGGTGATTATGGGCTATGGTCTGAAACACAGCACCAATGCACAAAGTTTGATGCTCGAGTCATTATTCAAGATTATGTTGTTACCGTTGGTGCTGCAACAGTCACTTGCTATTCGCCTAACGGTCAAGCATTTGAAGTCGAAGCGAGAGACCCAGAACATGCTGAATGGTTACAACGAATGAACCCTAAAAGAATCTAGTCATAAAATACCCGTCATAGGCTTAAAGTTTATGGCGGTCCACTTACTCAAACAGGATTAAGAATGGCAGCTAAAAAGAAAGAACCTAAAATCAAATCTAGTCACCAAGTTATCGTTCCTAGACATAATGACGAAGACCCAGACGAAGCTATAGCCAAAATACTCACAATGCCAGAAGTGGGAGCGGCTGGTACTATCAGAGGTTTAAACAATATCCATGATGTTAATGCTTTAACGAAGATATTGCACCAACAAACAGCGGATGTTATCGGTGGGAACATGACAAGACCAGAAGCTATGCTATTAAGCCAAGCCCATACACTAGACGCATTGTTTAACAGTTTGGTGATGAAAGGCTTGGGTCAAACCCACATGCCACACTATGAGAGTTTTTTACGATTGGCATTTAAAGCACAATCCCAATGTCGGTCAACGCTTCAAGCATTATCAGATATAAAGAACCCGTCAGTGGTATATGCGAAACAAGCTAACATATCACAAGGCCATCAGCAGATTAATAATGGAATTCCTGCTCCACGTACGCAAGAAAATAAAAATTATTCAAACGAACTATTGGAATATACACATGGCAAACGGTTGGACACCCGAGCGAAAAGCGAAACAATCGGAGCTTATTCAAAACTGGCAGCCGTGGAATAAATCAACAGGCGCACGAACTCCAGAGGGAAAGGCGATATCTTCAAAGAACGCTTATAAGGGTGGCTCACTGTCATTGATGAAAGTCATAGCGTCAGCACTAAGAGATTATAAACAAATGCTAAAAATGCTTTAGTTCAGACTTAACCTGACATCTATGATGTATAGCTGTTAGTGGCTTTGAAAAGGTAAATAATTCTGTATAATTCCGAATTTATAAGTTTCATTCAAAAAAATAGAATATGTCCTTCATTCACAAAATTTATTTGCACCGCATTATTTATGCCTTATTTTCGTGCGTTTTTGCAATTTACTCGTTAGAGTCTGTAGCGGGGACATACTCTTGGAGTAGTGGAGATTATACGAATGCGAGCGGTAATACGATCAGTGGCGACCCAGCCGTTGAAGGCAGCGGTGTTGTTCTAGGTACTTTCAATAACAACGGTATAGTGTCTTCAAGCACTAGTACAGGTTATGGTTTTTGGTTCTATACTTTGGGTACTAGTACTCAACGCATTGTTAATGCTGGGAGTATTGATGGTGGTAGATACGGGATTAAATACGAATCAGGTACAAGCTTATTTAGCCTTGTAAATACTGGAACTATCTCTTCTTCGATCAATAATACGACTTCGGTTGCAGTGTCCACCAATGGAACTATCACGTCGATAGAGAACTCAGGTAGCATCATTGGTGTAAGCAAAGGTATAGGCAACACTAATGGGTACATCTCTAGTATTAATAACAGCGGGACAATCTCTGCTTCAGGTATTACGGGTGATGCCATTTATATCAAAGGTCTTGGTTCTATTGGGAGCATAACAAACACAGGAAGTCTAGTTGGAACACATGCTAGCATCAACAATGATGGAGGAGCCTTAGGTACGATAACTAACAGCGGCACTATCACAGCCAGTGGCGGTGATGGTGCAGCCATTCTAAATACTGGCATCCTAACTAGCCTAACCAACAGTGGCACTATTTCAGGCCCTGTAGCCATTGCTTCAGTTAATTCTATAGGCACCATCACTAACTCGGGAACCATCGATGGGGATATTAATATCTCTGGGCAAGATGTCACTATTCTGGGTGGTTCATCAGGAACCATTGGAACCTTAAGTGGCGGAACGATTAATCTTAGTAGTGGGAACCAATTAAATTTTGGCACCGGTAATCAATTAGTTAATGATGTAATTGGTACGGTGGGCGGTGTTAGCATAAATGCGGGTTCTGGGGGTACTGTTACCTTCGGTGTCGACAACAGCTATACGGGATTGACAACCATCAGTTCCGGTAGTTTACAAGTGGGTGCAGGCGGCACCACCGGTAGTCTGGGTGCCGGTGCGATCGTTAATAATGCCGCTTTAGCATTTAACCGTTCAGACACCATCACGTTAGGTAATACCATCTCTGGTACTGGTAGTTTGAGTCAGTTGGGTTCTGGTAGTCTGATCCTGACAGCCGATAACAGCTATTCAGGTAATACAACCATCAGTTCCGGTAGTTTACAAGTGGGTGCA
>CAJAHC010000540.1 GCA_903939355.1 uncultured Methylococcaceae bacterium
GTATAGGTTTTTGGACGTTGATCACTGGCGAGTGGTTACGAGTTTGGAGGCAGTTGCCTTGGTTTAAAGGAACGTTGCTGATGTTAGTTATAAGCGTGCCTTGGTACGTGGTGGCGGAACATCAAACTCCCGGATTTTTAGAATATTTTTTTATTGGCGAACATTGGAAGCGGTTTACTGAAAGTGGATGGACGGGAGATCTGTATGGTACTGGACATGCTCGTACCCATGGAATGATCTGGGTTTATTGGCTGGGAGCTGCTTTTCCATGGTCGTTGGTATTTTTAAAGATACTATTAACCTCATGGTTCAAAAAAACACCATTGCAGTTGATAAGTAGCAGAGATGGTTGGCGTTTATATTGTTTACTCTGGATGTTATCGCCTCTGTTGTTCTTTACCTTGTCGGCTAATATTATCTGGACGTATGTTTTGCCGGGATTACCGGGTTTTGCCTTATTGTTGGCTGATTGTCTAAATCAACCCTTAAGAGCTCGGAATGCCTTAACATTATGTGTACCGTTATCAGTCTTGGGACTAGTGATGGTTTATAATTTCTCTGATGTTGATTTTTTTAGGTCGCAAAAACCATTAGTAGCTAGTTACCGACAATTAGCACAAATTGACGAAAAATTACTTTATGTTTTAGAGAGGCCTTACTCTGCACAATTTTATCTTCAAGGTAAAGCCCTGCACTTAGCTGGAATCTCAGATTTGCAAGTTAGGCTGGACGACTCAAACCATGATTTTTATGTGATCAAGAAAAAATTGGTGCAAAGTTTACCAGAGACAGTTAAGATGAAACTGAAGTTAATTGATGATTTTGGCACATTTGAATTATTTCATGCTAATGGAAATAAAGAATAATTAACGATTAAGATGAGTTAAAAAATAGTGATTAATTTAAATCATATAAGTCATTATGACACATGTCCTGCCGACTATAGACTCTTTTAAGGAGAAGTATTTGATGCGTTATATTTTTTACGGTCTAGTGCCATTTTTTGTGTTGTTAGCGGCGATATTATTGTCGTGTAGTTTAGGTTATTTTTTAGTACAGAACATTGGAGATACTTTACCTTTCAGGCAAATATTAACTCGGTTAACTCAGATATTTTTATTGTTAAGTATTTTTCCGATGATGAGGTACTTGAGAATTGATAAGGTAGAGCTCGGGTTTCCTTCATGGTGGGTTTTTTTAAAGCAATTGCCTCAAGGTTTTGGTTTGGGTTTTATTGTTCTTACGCCTGTTTTTATTGTGCTTTATTTGCTTAATATTAATCAAATTAATTATAAGCAAGAATGGGTAGTGGACCTATTAGTCAAAAATTCTATTATGTACTTAATGATGGCGTTATTAATTTCAGTAATAGAAGAGATATTATTTAGAGGCATGGTATTGGTGGGGTTAAAAAGGAAGTTACCCGTTCAAGTAGCTATTTTTTTGACGGCTATTTATTATGCAGGCCTGCACTTTTTAATTATAAAAACGAATCTTTCTGTACAAGATATTAATTTTTTTAGTGGATTTAGGTTGCTTGGTGAGGCGGTCAGTAATTTACTGAATTTAAATAATCTGCCGGCTTTTTTTGCGTTACTCATGGTAGGAATTTTTCTAGGGGTTCTTAGAACGCAGGTAACGTCAAGTTTGGGTTTATGTATTGGTTGTCATACGTGTTGGGTTTGGCAAATTAAAATGAACAAAAAATTTTTTAACACGGACTTTAGTTCTGAATACCATTATTTAGTGAGTAGTTATGACGGAGTTATTGGGCCTTTAGTAACCGGATGGTTGCTGGTGGTAGTTGTTGGTTATTTAGCCTATCAACAGGTGAGTCAGTCAAAGAGAAAAATTTCCATAAGTATTAATTCTTAAAATGTTCATATTACAAAGGTCTTTTACAAACGCGCAGAAGTTAGAGTTGCGTATATAAAAATTCTAGTAGACATCATTAAGCTCAAAGAGAAATTGGAACAACTCCCTATTCAATTTCAGTGCCGCCCCGGCACGCTCCATAAATATCATACGATAAAATAAAAGTATGATATTTATAGTCTATCAGTCAGCAGCTGTCACAAAACCGTAAAGAAACCTTCATTGTCGTGTCACAAAAGAGTTTTACTCTTTGTCCTGAAAAATAGAATAAATAAATTGAAGATCGATGATTTTCGCCTCTCGTAATCGCTCGTGGTCGACTTTTACAGACTTATTCTCTTAAGGAGATAAAAAATGAAGCTGCTCAACTCTATTCATAAATACGATGTTTCTCTATTTATCTGGTTAATTAATACCAGAATGCACGGGAGTCTCACTCAACTTAGTCGAATTTGGTCAAAGACAGGTGACGGTCCTTTATATGCTGTAATCATAGCTATTGTATATGGCTATCAAGGCTATAGCGCTTATTTACAAGCTATTCTTTTGGCATTTTTAATAGAACGGCTTATTTATTTTGTAGTAAAAAATAGTTTGAAGCGTAATCGGCCAGAGGCGGCTTTAAAAAATTTCCGCAGTATTATTACCCCATCAGATCAATTCAGCTTTCCATCCGGCCATACTTCAGCAGCTTTCATGATGGCCACCTTACTCAGCTTTCATTTTCCTTCATTACTCATACCCCTTTATTGTTGGGCAACACTGGTGGGTTGCTCTCGTGTTGTTCTTGGGGTTCATTTTCCAACCGATATTTTGGTAGGTAGTATTTTGGGTATCGGTACTGCACTTTTTAGCTTGGGACAACTATGAAAATTTTTTATGGGGTACAAGGCACCGGAAACGGTCATATCACCCGTGCCAGAGTGATGGCAAAAGAACTTTATGCAGCAGGTCTTGATGTCACCTTTCAATTTACCGGCCGACCAGCCGACAAGTATTTTGAGATGGAGGTGTTTAACGGTTATCAATGTCGCACAGGATTAACCTTTAACACTGAAAAAGGACAAGTGAGTCATTTAAAAACAGCCCTTGACGCAAAGCCTATTACTTTGATTAGAGATATAAAAGCACTGGATTTAAGTTCGTATGATTTAGTGATCAGTGATTTTGAACCTGTCACAGCTTGGGCTGCAAAAAACCAAAAAATACCCGTTTTAGGTATAGGTCATCAATATGCTTTTAATCATGATATTCCCAGAGCCGGCTCCGATCCAATAGCCAATCAAGTCATGAAGTATTTTGCCCCAGCTGATATAGGGGTAGGCTTACATTGGCATCATTTTGGACAACCTATTTTACCGCCCATTATTGATACACCTGAAACACCCAAAAGTATTATTAAAAATAAAATAATTGTCTATCTGCCTTTTGAAGACCAGCAAGAAGTGATTGATTTATTATCGCCATTTAAGAACTTTGAGTTTCATATCTATGCTCCCGAAGCGATTCAGTCGCCATTGGAGCACATTCTCTGTAAACCACTTTCACGCATTGGCTTTCAGAAAGATATATATGATTGCGCAGGGATTATTAGTAATGCCGGTTTTGAGCTGGCCAGTGAGGCGCTACAATTAGGTAAAAAAATACTCGCCAAACCCTTGCATGCACAAATGGAGCAGATATCCAATGCAGCAGCCTTAAAACAGTTGGGCTATGGGCAAACCATGAATGATATGGATAGTGCCGTTATTGAAAAATGGTTACATGATGATAAGTTCATCCATATTACTTACCCCAATATAGCGAAAGTACTGGTTAAATGGATACAAGAAGGTATGCCAGAAATGCAACCTGATTTTATCGAAGCAATCTGGAGCACGGTCGAAGTTCAACATAGCAAACATTAATTTGTATCTATGCATTAAGCGCTTGCCAATATTAGGTACCCTCTAAAAAATAGTGTTTAGAGGGTTGCTTCCTTTCTATTTATCCCTCTGCAAAACTACACTCACACGTCCTAGCAGCTAACTAATAAGTAAGCTAAAGTTTGGCTAAAATCAAATGGTTTATTTTAGGCTTGATATTTATTTGGGTTGGTTAGTCAATTCATACGCGTAAGTGGCACATGTCATTAATATGAACTACCTTTAAAAGAGTAAACAAGCAACCTACACCTCGCATCATAAAAGACGCTAGCGTTGGCGTATTGTTTTTATTGGAATGTGATTAACATTAATGATTCAATGAAAGGGGTAATTAGATGATGAAACCTATTATTTTTACGAGTGCACTGTTGTTGGGAAGTGTAATCGCTGGCGAAGCTTTGGCGGCGGATTGTCCAACAATTGGACAAGTTATGGATATATCGGCTCAAGCGGAGGTAACAGGTGTAACAGGTGTAACAGGTGTAACAGGTGTACCAGAAGTGCTAGCTGTAACAGAAAAGTATACATTTACTTTTCCAGATGTTGCCGAAGAGTGCTCTATAACAGTGGGAAATAAAACTTTTAA
>CAJAHC010000541.1 GCA_903939355.1 uncultured Methylococcaceae bacterium
ATCTCCAAAAATAGATAAATTAAAGCACTTACAATGCTGACTACAGTAGCAGCTGAAATTGACAATAAATTTTGAGCGTAAGTTAATAATTCTTGTTGTCCTACCGAAATCATTTGTTGGATTTTATTTTCTGAAATAAATGTTGGATACAATTCAGGTAAACGCATTATGTCTGTTTGAACAGAATTGATAATTCGTGGTAAATTTTGAATTAGTTCTATAGCTTGTTGAGAAACAAGAGGCATTAAATAAAAGAGTAAAAAAATCAAGCAGGCCATAAAACCAGAAAAAACAAGATATACAGAAGGTAATCGAGTTATACCCAATTTCAATGACTTACCTACCAAGCCATCCATCAAATAAGCTAAAACTATAGATGCGAAAACAGGCATCAGAATTGTCGACAATGAATAAATCAGCACAAAGCTGACTATTAAAATAATAGCTAGGGATACAGCTTGAGGATTGGGTAAAAAGCGCTTAAATGATTCCGCAAACAGATTTGAATTTACAAAACGAGATTGATTAGTCATTAACTGGGTTATGGTATTAATTTAATCATTCTATTTTACATGTAATAACGGATTTCTAACTATGATAGTTTCTTCCATGACTTATAAAGCAGGAGAAGAAGATGCATTATGATGTATTTAATGGTGATGCGGATGGCCTTTGTGCGCTTTTACAATTGCGGTTGGCAGAGCCCATTGAGTCCACATTAATTACCGGAGTAAAAAGGGATATTGAATTGTTAAAGCGAGTCACCGTTCATAAGAATGATGTGATTACTGTTCTTGATATTTCATTAAAAAAAAACAGACTTGAATTAGATAGGGTGCTTATGAAAGGTGCAACTGTACTTTACATCGACCATCATGAGACAGGGGAAATTCCAAAACATAGTAACCTTACAACTTTAATTAATACAGAGTCACTGACTTGTACAAGCTTGTTGGTTGATAACTATCTTAAAGGTAAATTTAGTGCTTGGGCGGTTACTGCAGCCTTTGGCGATAATCTTATCAGTAGTGCTGAACAGTTGGGTAAAAAACTGGCTTTAAATTTTAAACAATTTAAACAGCTTCAAGATTTAGGTACCTGTATTAACTACAATGCTTATGGGAGTAATATAACGGATTTGCATTTTAATCCTATAGATCTATACCATCAATTGATCTCGTATAAATCGCCTTTTGACTTTATAGTTGACAATTCAATTATTTATGAGCAGTTATTATCTGGTTATGCTGAAGATATGGCGAGCGCCCGACAAATAAAACCGGAGTACGAGACAAAGGCTGTTAGCGTGTATATTCTTCCAGATATTGCATGGGCAAGGCGTATTAGTGGTGTGTTCTGCAATGAGCTTGCAAATCAAAGTCCAGAGCGGGCTCATGCGGTATTAACTTATAATATTCTAGATGGATATCAAGTAAGTGTCAGAGCGCCATTAACTATAAAAACAGGGGCTGATGAACTATGCGCATTATTTACTAGTGGTGGTGGGCGTAAAAGTGCTGCCGGTATAAATCATCTACCTTTCACAGAGTTAGCATTTTTTTTGTCCGTTTTTTCCGACAAATACACACAGAATTTATCCTAAAAAAGGAATGACCTAATGGGGACCAAAAGCTTCAACACTGTCTGGCATAAGTCAGTTATAACAAGAGGGGATAGAGAAAAATTACATAAACATAAAAGTGTGGTTTTATGGTTTACCGGTTTATCCGGTTCTGGGAAATCTACTTTAGCGCATGCCATAGAAGAACGGTTATATAAAAACGGTATTTCAACTTATGTGCTTGATGGCGATAATGTACGTCATGGCTTATGTTCTGATTTGAGTTTTACTGATAGTGATCGTGTTGAAAATATTAGACGTATTGGTGAGCTTGCTAAATTATTAACCGATGCCGGCATTATTACTTTAACAGCTTTTATCTCACCTTTTAAAGTTGATCGTGATGAGGCTAGAAAACGCATGCCTCATGGTGATTTTTTGGAGATTTATTGCCAATGTCCGATTGAAATTTGTGAACAAAGAGATGTAAAAGGCTTGTATAAAAAGGCTAGGGCAGGTGAGATCCCATTTTTCACAGGTATTGATTCGCCATACGAAGCCCCAGTAGGGTCTGAATTGGTTATTAACACCAGTGATATAAGTTTGGAGGATAGTGTTCAGGAAGTATTAAATCTTCTTATGAGGCACGGAGTAATTTCGGAATAAAAAAATGTAAGGCATTTGTTATTCGGTAATAGGTATAATTCACCAAACTTTAAATTTTATATACCTTAAGGAAAATAACAATATGATTCCAGTCATCTTATCTGGTGGATCAGGAACAAGACTTTGGCCGCTTTCACGTAGGCATTACCCAAAACAATTTCTACCATTGGTTTCTTCTTTCACTATGGTTCAAGAGACAATCCTTAGACTAGAGGGAATTGATGGGCTGAAGGCTCCAATTGCTGTTTGTAATGAAGATCATCGATTTATGATGGCAGAACAACTAATGGAAATTGGTACAACACCTGCAGCTATTATTCTTGAACCAATGGGTAGAAATACCGCACCTGCAGTTGCTATGGCCGCAATAACAGCTGAATCAGAAGATGATATTTTGTTAATATTACCTGCAGATCATGTTATCGGCAATTTGCCAGCTTTTCATAAGGCTATAGCAGAAGCTAAAATTTTAGCTGAGCAAGGATTCTTGGTTACTTTTGGTGTTGTACCAACTGAGCCAGAAACAGGTTATGGTTATATTAAGCGGGATAATATTGAGCATGGGCTTGCTTATGGAGTTGCTTCATTTGTTGAAAAACCAGACTTGGAAACAGCAAATAGCTATTTTCAAAGTGGCGCCTATTATTGGAATAGTGGTATGTTTGCTTTTAAGGCAGGAAGTTTTTTAAGTGAGTTGGAGAAATTCAATCCTACTATGTTAGCGAGTTGCCAGCAGGCGCTAAATAATGCCAAAGTTGATATGGATTTTATTCGCTTGGATAAGGATATATTTTCTAGTTGCCCAGCTGATTCTATCGATTATGCCGTGATGGAAAAAACAGATAAAGCAGTTGTTATTCCATTGGATGCCAGCTGGAATGATGTTGGATCGTGGTCTGCATTATGGGATGTTACGGATAAAGATGTTTTTGGCAATGCTATAAGTGGAGATGTATTTACCGTTGATACTAAAAATTCATTTATACATGCTCAAAGCAAACTGGTTGCAGTTATAGGTGTGCAAGACTTGATTGTTGTAGAAACTGATGATGCATTAATGATCTCAACGAAAGATAGGGTACAAGAAGTTAAGGAAATAGTTGCTCAATTAAAAGAACAGGGTCGTTGTGAAGCAGATGTTCACAGAAAAGTATATCGGCCGTGGGGGCATTATGATTTGGTTGATAGCGGAGAAAGACATCAAACCAAACGGATTATCGTGAAGCCGGGGGCTAAATTATCGCTGCAAAAACATCATCATCGAGCAGAGCATTGGGTTGTTGTTAAAGGTACTGCATTAATTACCAAAGGCAGTGAAAAGCTGTTAATTTCTGAAAATGAATCTACATATATTCCGTTGGGTGTAGTGCATTGTCTCGAAAACCCGGGAGTTATCCCTTTGGAAATTGTTGAAGTGCAATCTGGCAGTTATTTAGGTGAAGATGATATCGTTCGTTTCGATGATCAATATGGGCGGGTATAATTTGATATAAATGTGGTTAAGGTTGTTAATTTCGTTTTAATCACTAATGTTTTAATTAATTAAGGATACACAATGAGTCAAAAAATCACTAAAGCAGTTTTTCCGGTTGCTGGTTTAGGCACCCGATTTTTACCCGCGACTAAAGCAATTCCTAAAGAAATGTTACCGGTTGTTGATAAGCCATTAATTCAATATGCGGTAGAGGAAGCGGTTGCTGCAGGTATTGATACGATGATTTTTGTTAGTTCGCGTAGTAAAAATGCCATCACTGATCATTTTGACAAGGCCTATGAATTAGAAAAAGAACTGGAAGCTAAAAACAAAAGGGAATTACTAAAATTACTTAAGGATATTGTTCCACCAAATGTGTCGTTTGTTTTTATCAGGCAAGCAGAGGCATTAGGGCTTGGTCATGCTGTATATTGTGCAAGACCTGTTATTGGTGATGAGCCTTTTGCAGTTATTTTGGCTGATGACATGGTTGAGGACGGGGCGCGTGGATGTATGGCTCAGATGGTAGAGCTTTATAAGCATAAGAAAACATCCATCCTAGGTGTAGAGCGTATTAATCCATCAGATACTGCGAGTTATGGTATTGTCAAAACCCCAGCGACTACTGATAAATATTCACCCATTGAGCTGATTGTTGAAAAGCCCAAGCCTGAAGTTGCACCTTCGAATTTGGCGGTAGTAGGCAGATATATTTTGACACCAGCGATTTTTGAAAAGCTAAAAAATACCGGTAGAGGAGCGGGTGGTGAAATTCAATTGACAGATGCTATTGCAGACTTATTGGATGATGAGATTGTTTTAGCTTATGAATTTGAAGGTACACGCTATGATTGTGGTTCTAAATTGGGTTTTTTAATAGCCAATGTCGAAATGGCTTTGCTTCATAACGAACTGAAGGATAATTTTTCGTCATATCTAAGAAATTTGATTAAAAGCGACAAGCTTTAAAATGGGAAAATGAAATTAGAGCATGAAGATTAACTATTCTTCTTGCTCTATGTGATTGGAATAAGACTTTAATTGGAAAATTGATGCTGTCGGTACTGATTTGCCATTGATAGGAAAGACTTCCATCTGCTGTAGCTGGAGTAGCCACTGTAAATGCAAC
>CAJAHC010000542.1 GCA_903939355.1 uncultured Methylococcaceae bacterium
ACAAGCCACTATTACTTGGCAAGCGTCATCTGATAATTCAAATTGGACTGATAGTAAGGTATCGTCACCGGGAATGCTAATGAAGGCATTTAATTTCTCCCCAGGTGCCTCAGAAATTAGTAAATACCTTCGAATTGTAATAACTGATACCAATGGAAATACACTTATCTCTAATTCTACAGGTCAGGTACAGCATGTCAACCACCCGCCTAGTCAGGCAATATTCCTTAGAGGAAATTTAAATTCAGGACAGACATTAACTGTTGATACATCCTTATTGAATGATTTTGATGGATTGGGGCCATTAAATTATACATGGTTAACATTGACTGCAGGGCAAAGCTGGGTAGCAATTAGTTCTTCAAATTTAAATAATTTAGTATTGACTGATTCGATAATAGGTCAATCGATTAGAGTGCAAGTAACTTATACAGACCTTCAAGGAACAAATGAATCTCTTTTAACTGACGTATATACGCCTATATTATCTAGCTCTCAGGTTTTCAAAAGAACAGACCTTTCTCCGACTGTATCTTTTACTTTAATGGATGCGGGTCAAGGTATGATTAATGGCACGGAGGTTGGCAGTAATGGTGATCTATATTTTGGCTTGACTACCGCTGGATATGGTAGCTCGCTCTACAGCTTTAATACCAATGGTGGTTTCAACTGGAGTTATAAACTTAATGATAATTGTTCTGAGAATGCCTCATCTCTATTGTCAGATGTTGATGGTTTTTTGTATGCCGCAGGCAATGGTCCAGTCCTGAAAAAATTTGACTCGTTTGGCAATTTTTTGTGGGATAAGGTTATAGATGGCTGCTCAGGCTGGGGATTTGTTAAGCAAGGCCCAAATGGGACAATCAGTAGCATGTCGCGCACATCAACTGAAACTAGGATTCATACATTTTCTGTTAATGGTGATGAGACTTGGAGAAAAGCTTTTCCTGCCGATGGCTCTAGCAATATCACTGATTATGCTTGGGACAGTACTGGAAGTTTATTTGTTGTTTCATACTGTATGGGTAATTGCGCCAACCCTGGAGTTTCTTTCTTAACTAAATATTCGTCATCAGGTGATAAGCTATTTTCAATAAACGTACATACTAATGATACTCTTTTAGCTGTTACCCCCTCAGATGATGTCTTAGCTTTTGGACAATCCGATACGGATGGTTTCATTTCCAACGTAAATCTAATATCAGGCATAAATGGCGACATCATAAATACATACGGTCCTTTTGATGTTTATCCATTTGGAATACGCATTGATCCAGATTCAGAACACTTTTTGATAGGTGGGCAGGCGAGGGAAAAACTTCCTCAAAGATATAATTCAACATGTTCTAATTTCTGTATGTTTATCGCCAAGTTAAGTTATCAAGGGAATGTTCAGTGGGTTCAATTCCCCAATGCTGGCGCATCATTTGATAATAGAAATGGATCAAACTGGGTAGGAATAACCTCCCAGAAAGTTGCAGTTGCTTTTGGACCTACTCAGGATGGTGTTGGCGGAAGTGTTTTTATGATGAAAATCGATGATACAGGCGCATCTAATATATCTACACCACTGGCTGATGTAGTTACTGGTTCTACTGCATCTGAAACACTGCCAGGTTTAGCGGGTAATGACCTAATCACGGGAGCTGCAGGTAACGATATTATCAATGGCGGAGATGGCGTTGATACTTCAACATATTCAGGTGTAGCTGCAGACTATACCATCACACAAAATCTAGTTTATCAGTACTATCCGGGGATGTCTTTTAAGTCAAGAATGCTGGCATTTTTTGGTAATCTCCATTTAGTAAGTTCTGCCGTTGCCGCAACTAGTTCTTTCGTAATTCAAGATAATAATCCAAGAGATGGAGACGACGGGACAGACACAGTAACTGATATTGAAAAACTTAATTTTTCAGATCAGTCTATCACTCTACCCAATCCAGGATTAACGTATACACTGACTGTAACTAAAACAGGCACTGGAAGTGGAACAGTCGGTGGTGGTGGCAGTTATTCCTCCGGAACAGCCGTTACTCCAACTGCAACTGCGACAACTGGATCAACTTTTACCGGATGGAGTCCCTC
>CAJAHC010000543.1 GCA_903939355.1 uncultured Methylococcaceae bacterium
CACTTTACCAGGACAAAGTTTTGGTGAATACACTGTTAAATATGCTGATGAGTTTTGCTATGAGGACCCTATAGATGCCAGCATAAGCAGTAATCAAGGTATTCGTATTGGCTTTGAAAACGGCTCACGGATAGTATTTCGCTTATCCGGAACAGGAACGGTTGGCGCAACTTTACGAATTTATATTGAACGTTTTGAAGATGATGCTAGCCGACACGATCAGGATGCTCAAGTTGCATTAAAAGACTTAATTAATCTCGCCGAACAATTTTGTGAGATTAAAAAAAGAACAGGAAGATCAGAACCTAACGTAATAACTTAAAATTAGTTATACCTAGGGATGAAATTTCTCGTCTCTAGGTAAATTCAATGTTATGCGCAATGGTCTGCAATGAACAAATCAACAATACACCTGCAGCAATTAACACAATTTGTTGCAAAGACGTTTTCATATCCGTCTTGGTATGTAACGAGGGTATCAAGTCAGCAACAGCAATGTAAATAAAACTTGAGGCAGCTAAAGCCAAAAAATATGGCAAACTATCATGCAGGTCTTCCAAGCTGAAATAAGCCAATATACCACCTAGCACAGTCGTCAAACTGGCAAGTACATTGTAAAAGAGAGCCTTACTTCTAGAATAACCGCTATCCAATAAAATGGCAAAGTCACCAACTTCTTGCGGAATCTCATGAGCGGCAACAGCTAAGCTAGTGACTATGCCTAATTGAACATCCGTCAGAAAGGCAGCTGCAATCAATACACCATCGACAAAGTTATGAATACTATCGCCCAAAATAATCAACGCACCTGCTGATTTCATATTGCTATGACCATGCCCAGCATGTTCATCACCATGAGCCTCACAACTTCCATGATGACAATGCCGCCAAATCAATAGTTTTTCCAATACAAAAAAACCAAGAATACCGGCTAAAATCGTCGCAGACAATGTTTGAAAGTGATCCGGCTTAACTTTTTCAAAAGCTTCGGGAATTAATCCCCAGAAGGCCACTGCCAACAAAGCACCAATTGCAAAACTAATCCCGTGTGGCAATACTGCATTTCTATGATGATCTTTCAATAACAAAAAAACAGCTGCTGCCATCACGCTCAATAAACCACCGATAGCTGTAAAGATAATAATTAATATCAGTAAATTCACTACCTTATTCTCTCCAAATTAAAGTGGCCATACGCCCTGTTTGTCTATCCCTACGATAAGAATAAAATTGTTCATGTTCTGTAAAAGTGCAGCGTATGCCGCCATAAACGTTATTTACACCCAAAAGAGCCAATTCAATCCGAGCCAAGCTATAAATGTCCGCTAACCATTTATCACAAGCTTGTTCTTTAAAAGCACCGCTAAATTCTATCGATTTTGTTAGATAGGCGGCACGCACTTCAGATCCTACTTCAAAACAGTTAGGACCTATTGCAGGCCCCAACCATACTAATAAATTCTTCCTGAACTCCCTCGTAGCACTAGATAGGTTACGCGATGTTTCAAGGGCTTCGACGGTATTAGCAATCACGCCTGCCAACAACCCCCGCCAACCGGCATGAATTGCCGCTATTTGTAAACCATCACTTGAGCAAACTAATAAGGGCAAACAGTCTGCAGTCATTACGGCGCAGACAACACCGGGTTTAGTAGTATAACTAGCATCTGCCTGCCGCAAGGCTTCTGTTTCGAGAGCTTCAACAACACAATTACTATGTGTTTGCTCCAACCAAACAGGCTCTGAAGGTAATTCCAGCATATCACTAATAATTTGCCTGTTTTTCTTAACTCGATTATTATCATCGCCGACATGAGTCGCAGGATTAAGACTGAAAAATGCATCTTGACTAACACCACCTGAACGCAATGTGGTTAGCGCATGAATATTTGCAGGTGCAGGCCAATCAGCAACAAGCCAGTTTTTAATCTTGTTCATTATCAGCTAACGCCGCTAATAAACGCGCCATATCTTCTGGCAAAGGCTGCGACCATTCATGATATTCATCAGTCACCGGATGCTTCAATCCCAACTTTGCCGCATGTAATGCCTGACGCTTAAAGCTCCGTAATTCTTTTTCCAATAATTCACTACAACCGGCTGGCATTTGAAACCGCCCACCATAAACTTGATCACCCACTAACGGATAACGAATATGCGCCATATGCAC
>CAJAHC010000544.1 GCA_903939355.1 uncultured Methylococcaceae bacterium
CACCTAAGCCCTTGATATATATGGTGGCGATAGGTGGATTTGAACCACCGACCCCGGGGTTATGAATCCCGTGCTCTAACCAACTGAGCTATATCGCCATTTTAGTAAACTTTGTAAAACCAGAAATTATAGATATCCGTTGTAAATTTGTCAAACGTTGAATCGAAAATGAACGACATCACCATCTTTAACCATATAATCTTTACCTTCAAGGCGCCATTTTCCAGCATCTTTAGCACCTTGCTCACCTTTATGGGTAATAAAATCTTCGTAAGAAATAACTTCAGCTCTTATAAAACCTTTTTCAAAGTCACTATGAATGACGCCGGCTGCTTGTGGTGCGGTTGAGCCGACATGAATAGTCCAAGCTCTTACTTCTTTTACTCCGGCAGTAAAATATGTTGAAAGATTAAGTAAGGCATAGCCGGCTCTAACGACACGATTTAAGCCGGGTTCTTCAAGGCCTAAGTCATCTAAAAACTCTTTCTTTTCTGCTTCATCTAATTGAGCAATTTCAGCTTCTATTGCCGCACAAATTGGTACAACAGTAGCGCCTTCTTTATCTGCTAGTGCCTGAACTTTATCGAGTAGGGGGTTATTGTCAAATCCATCATCCTGAACATTAGCAATGTACATGGTAGGTTTAAGCGTCATTAAGCAAAGGTCTTTAATATAAAGAATTTCATCATCAGTTAACCCCAGCGTTCTTGCTGGCTCGCCTTCTTCAAGTTGTTTTAAGACTCGCTCTAAAACCAGTTTTTTTGCCAGCTCATCTTTGTTGCCGGTTCTGGCGATTTTAGACGCACGTAATAATGCTTTTTCAACGGAAGCCATATCGGCCAAGGCAAGCTCAGTGTTAATTACTTCAATATCAGAAATGGGGTCAACCTTGCCGGCAACATGCACGACATTATCGTCATGGAAGCAACGAACAACATGGGCTATAGCGTCAGTTTCCCGGATATTAGCAAGAAATTTATTACCTAGGCCTTCACCTTTAGATGCGCCGGCAACAAGTCCAGCTATGTCTACAAATTCAATTGTTGTAGGTAATATTCGTTCTGGCTTTACTATATTGGCCAATTGTTCCATTCTAAAATCTGGAACGGGTACAACTCCGACGTTGGGGTCAATTGTACAGAAAGGATAATTTTCAGCGGCAATTTTTGCTTTGGTTAATGCATTAAACAGAGTTGACTTACCAACATTGGGTAAACCAACGATTCCACAATACAGCGCCATAGAGTTCTCTTGAGATTTTTAAGTTAAGAAGTGAGTATAAGGTTTAGTACAGCAAGATTATCAAGCCGAGACGTAAGTAATTATACTAGTTATCACCGCAATCTAAATAACTATAACGGTAAATGATAGAGAGCTTCTAAATAATGTACTGTTTTAAGGCAGAAGAAATGGATGAGAATTATGGTGAAATCGACTGTTTTAAGCTATTTATTATGAATGTTGATTGTGAGATAGCTGGTGTCGGACGCATCATCAATAGACTAAGCACCTTAAGTTTTGCTATAATCACAAAGTTTAATAGCTTAAGCTGACCTGTTTATTAATTTTTCAAATCATCACTCTGGAGATACTCAATGCCAATTAAAGTTGCAATCAATGGTTATGGTCGTATTGGACGTAATATCGTCCGTGCATTATACGAGGCTGGCCGTACCAATGAAATTCAAATAGTTGCAATTAATGACTTAGGTGACAGTAACACTAATGCTCATCTGACACAATATGACTCAGTACATGGAAAGTTTCCTTTTGATGTGACTGTTGATGGTGACTATATTGTTATCAATGGTGACAGAATTAGAGTTTTCTCTGAAAGAGATCCTTCAAAGTTACCGTGGGCTGATTTGAATATTGATGTTGTCCATGAGTGTACTGGTTTTTTTACCAGTAAAGCTAAAGCGTCTGCGCATATTACTGCTGGCGCAAAAAAAGTTATTATTTCAGCTCCGGGTGGCAATGATGTTGATGGAACTATCGTATTCGGTGTAAATCACCATACGTTGAAAGCTTCTGATACCGTTATATCAAATGCATCATGCACAACTAATTGCTTGGCGCCGATTGTGAAACCTTTAAATGATGCCATCGGTATTGAGTCTGGTTTAATGACAACCATCCATTCCTATACTAATGATCAGGTTCTGACAGATGTATATCATAGTGACTTACGTCGTGCACGTTCAGCTACACAATCAATGATTCCTGCTAATACAGGTGCTGCAGCGGCTGTTGGGTTGGTATTGCCCGAGCTGGCTGGAAAACTGGATGGTTTTGCCATGCGTGTACCGACTATCAATGTTTCTGTTGTTGATTTAACTTTTTATGCTGTTAGAAGTACCAGCGTAGCAGAAATTAATGAGGTTCTGACAGCAG
>CAJAHC010000545.1 GCA_903939355.1 uncultured Methylococcaceae bacterium
CTGGAGCAAACTTGAAGATTTGAAAAGAGATTTTATATTCATAAAATAAACGTAACTTAAAGTGCTTAGTAAAGGCAGCTATTAGTGCCACCTTTACTTTAGGTTTTAATTAATGTGGAAAGATTACTGTTGTGGTTACAGGGTATTGCATCATCATGTCTGTAGATAGTCCTGGGCCAGGATTAATAGCCCCCACCACAAATTGATAAACGCCACTCTCTTTAGGTAAAAATGTTACGCTGACTTTACCCTCGTCACCGTCTAGAAGTCGAATTATCGGCGATTGATCATAAGACGCAGGCAGAACGTCAGCCATTCCATCCCGATCAAAGCCGTTGGCAACAAAATTCATTTGAAATTTCCCTAGTTTTTTTCCATCTGGCGTGTCTGTGTCTTTTGCATCTGATTCATAGATGTCTTTAAATTGGCTGTATTGATGTTCATTCATGTACTGAGCGGCTACGCCTGTAGTTTTTTTATCGACTCTATACCAAACACTTAAGGCCGGATGCAGTCCAGAAATTTCTGTCGTTACCGTAATAGTTACCGGCTTACCTTTTTGTAGCTTTACAAAGCCCCAATTAGACTGATGCGTCCAGCCCAGATATCCCATAGTAAGGTTGTACCAAGAATCGGCATTTACAGTCATTGGTAGAGTCGGAATGGCTTGACTAAATACTTGTGAGACGGATTTAATTGAAGTCGCGGCTTGTACGGACATAGCAGAAAGTGCGCTCACCAAGGTTAGAGTTAGTAAAAGAAGTTTGTTTTTTATATTCACTGATTAAATTCCTAATTTTTAAAGTTAATAAATTGAATAAGACCTTTTCTTTTTTGGGGAGGCAAGTGCGATTAAAAATGGCACTTGCAGATCCTTTAGAAATCTTACACAATCTAGTAAAGCAAAAATTATGCCAGCATTGATCATGCTACATCTAATGCCTTCGATAACCGCTTTTACTCCTCAAAAATAAGGCTAACTGGTTTCGACAATTCCCGGATTTTTTGTAAAAGTATGCTAAATGACTCAGTCAATGCGTGATATAACCCATTATTCAAACTAGTCATCTTTTCCTAAGCCTTATATCAATTGATATATTTCTTTAAGATCACCAATAAAAAGTTACTCAAAATAAAGATTAATTTGGTTTTAAAAACTTCTTACTTCTTTATTTCTTCAATCAGCATTAAATATCTTTCTGTTTCTTTCGAAAAACAGCGCTCAATTTTACTCGTATGAGTTTTTTATCCTATTGTTATTAAGAATATTTAATCAATATAAGCTAGGAATATTAAAGTTTAATTAGAAAGAAATAGAAGCTGATTAACAGATCGTAGGTTCCACTCCTATTCTTATTACGATACTGTTTTCCAAAAATTTTTATAAAAAATACCATTGGTCAGCCGTAAACAATCGGCTTTTTATAAACAATGTTAAACTGCCCTATTTAATTAATTTCTATCAAGCCCTTGCCACCACTCAGCCTCTACATTCATATTCCTTGGTGTATTAAAAAATGTCCATATTGCGATTTTAATTCCCATGCCATTAAAGCAGATACGCCAGAAGCCGCTTATATCGACGCACTTCTGAAAGATTTAGCTGAAGACTTGCAGCAACATGCTATCACTCGCCCCATCAGCACTATTTTTATCGGCGGCGGCCCACCCAGTCTATTTTCACCAGAATCCCTTGATCGCTTATTACGGGGCATTGAACAGCAAATCACTTTAAAAGATTCTCTTGAAATAACCCTCGAGGCTAATCCGGGCACTTTTGAAAGCCATAAATTTGCAGAATTTAGAGCGCTGGGTATTAACCGTCTCTCA
>CAJAHC010000546.1 GCA_903939355.1 uncultured Methylococcaceae bacterium
CAGCCCCAACTACCAACATGGCGGGCCGGCGGTGGTTTCAATCATTACCCAAGACGAAACAAACCGCTTTGTAACCGACACCGAGAAATCAACATGGAACGGCAAACAAGACGCATTAGGGTTTACAGCCGAAAACGTATCAAACAAAAAAACCACCTTAACCGACAATTCAGACACATTCTACCCAAGTCAGAAAGCGGTTAAGACAGCCGTAGATGCGCTTAATGTTTCAAATGCAAACTATCTTTCGAGATTTATTGATAAAATGCTTGCGGGGCAAACGGTAGTTGTAAGTATTCTTGGAGATTCTATATTAGAGGGTAGCACAGCAAGTGTGCCCGGAACAACAGATGCAGCATCTATTATATGTGCCAAATTAGCAACAAGGTATAACACAACTGTAACTAAAAACAATGTAGCCGCAAGTGGAGATAGGCTTTATAACACACTAATTGGTACGGCAAAATATATTGATGCCGTTACAGATGGTTCAGACTTAATTATAATCGGCTTTGGCAGAAACGATATGAAATCAGAGCCAACCTATACAACCGCACCCGGTTACGGCTATCCGTTGGATAATTGGAAAGGTTGTTACGAGCATCTATTAAGAAGAATACGCAGAGATTTACCCGATTGTGACATATTGATTTTATTTGAAAATCCCGGCGCTGTATCAGCGACAACGGTAAACGCTTTGCACGAAGAACAAAACGTATATTTAACAGAACTTGCTACACTTTATGGTTGTGCCATATCTGATTGTTATTCAGCATTTACCGCATTAGTTGATTGGGATTCGTATTTATCAGATGGAAGCCACCCAAACGATGCAGGGTTTAAATTGATGGCAGATACAACGTTATTATTATTTAATCCAACCTTGAATAATGTAGCACCGTCAAATCAAAGACCGTTTATTCCAAATATTTTATATGATACAGCCAAGACACACCTAAAAAATTCATGGCTAAATAAAACATCAAATGAATCAGTTCCCGTAACTGCAAATGAGCCGAGATACTATTTTGGTGGCACATGGGTTGGACACGTTTCAAGTACGCCGGCTTCTTATGTGAATTGTATTTATACTGGATCAGAAGCGTTTTTGGGTATGGTGTGTGGAACTGACCAAGCAGTAGTAGATATTTATTTAGACCAAGCACTTGTTTGGGATAATTTGGACTTATCGGCATTGTCAGCAGGAACAAGGTATATCCCAATATTCGCAACAGATGAAGGGATACATTCAATAAGGGTTGTAATTATATCAGGCACTTTGGAGTTTGATGGATTTACGGTAAAAAAAGGAAATGTTGAGTTAATCAAAGCAGATGATGCAAGAATTACCTATTCTGGAACATACACCCTTAATGTGTCTACCAGTTATTTTTCCCTGTTCTATAATACTGCTACACTTGCTATAACTGCACCAGCAGGAGTAGCAGAGTTTGAGTTTTATGGAACTGGAATAGGTATTGAAACGCAGAGGTATTCACAAACCACACCGAGAGGATTTAAAGTAACAATAGACGGTGGCACAGAACAGACCGTAATATCACAAACACCAGCAATAGCACTGGGTGGGCTATATTCCGGATTAGTACTTGCAAGCGGGCTTGTTTATGGGCGGCATACCATAAGACTAGAACCCGTGGGCAACACAACGGCACTAGCCGCAAACGGATATTTTATATTAGGTGCAAAGTCAGCAGTATAACCGCGCAGATTAAAAAACTGACAAGGCAGAACAACAAAATAATCAGGCTTCTGACAAATCTGTTGGAAGATACGGAATAGATCCAAAGAGGGCCTCAGAGATGGGGTCCTTTTTTATTTGAAGTTACGCACAAGTTACAAACGAAACAAAAACCCACATTTTTCAACGAGGTTTTTGTCAATAATTATAACGATATCATATAATGATGTAACGGGAATGGGTCTATCGCCACGCTCCCACCTTGTATAAGTAGTTCGATCTACCTTGAGCATTTCTGCCACATCTAATTGTGTCAATGTGGTTTTTTCTCTTTGCATCTTTATATATGGGCCTAATTTTTCATAATAATCTGATTTCATATTACTATACCTCCAATCGTAAGGTTAAATGAAGTATAATACCATTATCACAAAAAGTAAAGAAAAAATAATAAAATGAAAAAAATTCAAATTTGTGCTTGACAATGTGACAGCAAGTCACTATTATTAGGGTATCAGGTGACATGGTGTCACAGAAAGGAGAGAATGCCAATGGGAGTAATACTATACAAGGCCTTACGGGGTAAGATGGCAGAACATGGATTTACCCAAGCCTCACTCGCAAAAGCAGCGGGTATAAAAGATTCTTCTTTTTCAAACAAACTGAACGGTAAAACTAGATGGATGGCAGATGAAGCTTATAGGATCATGATATTGATTCCGGAGCTGGAAATCACCGACTTTTTGGAAAATTAGTTTCTTTTTTTACCCCAAAGGTGACATGGTGTCACATTATTTATCCAAAAACGGTAATTAATCAATCAGGAGGAACCCAAAATGAC
>CAJAHC010000547.1 GCA_903939355.1 uncultured Methylococcaceae bacterium
TATCCAAAATTGTCTTAATAGCCTCTATCGCATAAACACAAGGTTCTGGATCACCTGGGCCATTGGATAAAAACACGCCGTCAGGATTCATTGCCAAAACGGATACTGCTGGTGTAGTTGCAGGCACAACCGTAACCCGACAACCTCGATTGACAAGTAATCTTAAAATATTTCTTTTTATGCCAAAATCGTAAGCAACAACATGCTTAGTTAGATGTTCACCTTGGGTATAGCCATTTTGTAGAGTCCAGATATTTTCAATCCATTCATACGATTCTGAAACCGTTACCTCCTTAGCTAAATCCATACCCTTTAAGCCAGGAAAGCTTTCAATCGCTCTTGTTGCGACATCAACAGAAACCGTCTCACCGGCCATAATGCATCCACGCTGCGCACCCTTATCGCGTAAAAGACGCGTTAATTTTCTAGTGTCTATATCAGCAATAGCTGCTACCTTATTGTCCAGCAAGTACTGTTGCAGCGTTTTTTCACTGCGCCAATTACTCGCCAACAATGGCAAATCCCTGATCACTAAGCCACTAACAAAAACTCCGGCAGACTCATCATCTTCGCTGTTGGTTCCAACATTACCAACATGAGGATAAGTTAAAGTTACAATTTGACGTGCGTAAGAAGGATCACTAAGAATTTCCTGATAGCCCGTCATAGCAGTATTAAAAACCACCTCTCCCACAGAACAGCCGTCAGCACCTATTGAAACACCATGAAATACCGTCCCATCTTCTAACACCAATATTGCAGACTTAGCCAAACACGTTACCTCATATATACAAAACGGAATGAACGCCTAAAGAGCTCATTCCGTCATAAAAAAATTAAACTACACCACTATACAAAATTATACCGCTTTGGTCATTAACAATTTTTAAAAGCCCTTACAACATCTTTTGACGTTTTATAAAACATATTTTTTTGCGTTTCACTTTAGCCAAGAACATGCCTTACCATTGGCACAAGAGCTAAACACCATATTCATCTCGCCTAGCCGAATGTTAAAATCTCATCACCAACGTTTTATAAAAATTCCTGATACTTAAAGTTCGAAATTACTTAATTTCTTAAACTAGGCAATAACAATAAATATTTTCTTAAATACGTCATTTTGATACCATTGATTTTTTAATGCACGACCCTATAGCTCACCCGTATCGCTTTCAATATAGCCACTTATGCTAAGCAGTGGATTTTCAAACTTCAATAAGGCATAGGCAAGTGGCATATAAGTTGTCAACTGGGGAATCACCGGTATTTTCCAAGCCTTCCCTACCATCAATGCCAGCGTATTGTTCAACCAAGGTTTGTTCGATCGCGCGTGTTGCAAAATAAACTTGTAATTATCTTCATCGATAATCATTCCAAAATTTTCCATCCACACTTCTATTGACTCTACCTCGCCAAATAATTGCGTATGAACGTAGACTTTTCGCTCGTCAAGTTCTAGGTCAAAATCTTTTACTTCTGCAATCCCCTTAAGCTGGTAATTAACTACCCATAAAATAATTACTTTAGGTGTCCACTTAATTGCTATTTTTATTAAACCCGTTAAAAAATTCATTATTAACCTTTATCCGTTGTTTCATGGTGTATCGGCCATCATTAGACAATAAAAAACCCGCTAAGCCATGTGACTTGCAGGTTGTTATGCTTATTTTAATCTAATGATGTATAGGTGGCGGGAGAGAGGGGTTCGAACCCTCGATACGTTTCCGTATACACACTTTCCAGGCCTGCGCCTTCGACCACTCGGCATCCAACCAATTGAAATATATGCAAATACAATTCAATTTACACACCACTAAGACTTATCAAATAAGCATACATAAACCTCAAAAAAACAGCTCCTTGTGTAGCAGTTTTTGCATATTGTGTAGCACTTTTATGTAGCAGCACAAGTCTATTTAACTCTGCTCCAACATTAAATCTTAAACACACCGAATATCATTGACAACCCAGAACGACAAAAACTATTTTTCTTATAAAAACAGCTCATGATTCTTTGACTCAGTTTCTTTTGCGGAGACCAATGCCTGTTAGCCAGATATGTTTGTCAAAAATCTAACTTTACTTCTCTTCAAATTGAGATTAAAAGCTATCGCTGAAAATCTTGGAAACGGAGCGATAGCGAAGTGAAGATTTTTAGTCCGCGATAGCCGTAGGGCATGTGTTTTCACGAAGCGTAGCGTAGTGAAA
>CAJAHC010000548.1 GCA_903939355.1 uncultured Methylococcaceae bacterium
ATTTAGAGTTGAGGCTATAGGATTGTTATAGTGAATAATCCATCACGTTATCTTAAATTAAGATAATCGGTGACTTACTATGTGCTTAGCTAAAATAGCGATTTATTGTTCCAATATTTGGTCATAGACATTCATGTAATCATCAACCATTCTGGTGAGACTAAATGTCGATTCACATCTAGCCCTACCAGCCTTGCCGTGAGTTAACAAAAGATCTTGGTTATCCAAATAGTGTTTAAATACGGCTGCCATTGCTCTCGGATTTTGTTTTGGAACAAGATATCCAGTTTGGTTATCTATGACTAACTCCGGGTTTCCTCCAACATTAGTTGCTATAACCGGTAGTTGAGTGGCCATAGCTTCAAGAATGGTATTTGAAATGCCTTCGTTAATAGATGGCAAGACAAATAAATCAAGAGCCTGCATTAATTCGGCTACATTACTCCTTTCACCAGCAAACCATATGAGATCATTCATACCGGCATCGTGAATTAATTTTTTTAGTGTAGCCTCTAAAACACCTGAGCCAACTATAACCAGCCTGACCTTATTTCTAACTAGGGGATTAGTCTCAACTAAATAGATAAAAGCTTGAACCAGCGTAGTTTGGTCTTTTACTGGATCGAGTCTGCCAACGGTGCCAATTAATAAAAGTTCTGGTGACCGTAAGTGCTCTGGTAATACATTAACGGGTTTACTGGCGCTAATCTTAAAGCGACTGAGATCAACACCATTATAGAGTTGAGAAATTTTTCTGGCAGGTACATTTATTTGTTTAATCAACCAACTTTCGAGATCTTTCGACATAGGGATATAGCGCGCAATGAGTGGTCGAAACAATTGTCTTAATAAAACATAGCGTTTATTAGTGCCTTCTACATCATCAATATCTCTGCCGTGTTCCCCATGTATCCTATGTTTTATGCCCGCAAAAAAAGCGGGAAGTTGGGCTTCTAAAGCTGATAAGTTGCGCGTGTGAAGTATGTCTGGCTTTATCTTACGTAATAGTTTCCATAATCGGACGTATACAGCAAAATCTTGTCCAGGTTTCTTGTGTAGACAGTAAACTTGAACATCATTGTTTGTAATTCTGTCGCGAAAATGCGTATAGTCAGTCATGCAAATGACAGCGTGCCGAAATTTCTCAGTCGGCATGGTATTAATTAAATTAACAACTCCATTTTCCAGACCTCCAGTGCCTAGACGAAATAAGACATGAGCGATTAAGGGTTTATGCTGGGGTAAATTTGTCATTAGGAAGGAATTAAGAGTTTATCAGCATAACTAAGCGGTTTAGAGGGGTTAATTGATCTTGTATTTTCGATTGAATCTGGCTGAAACTTATTTAATGCTGTTAGCCAAAATTCGAAAGTGGCTTGTTGCAATAAATGCAGGGCAAATAGACCAGCTTGCGCAAGATTTTCTTGTGCTTGTGGACTTAAACCCTCACCAAGTTCAACGCTTTCTGCTTTTATGGTTAATAAAAAACAGGGCGGTGGCGCCTGTTTTGTTATTGTTTGATAGACATCCAAGACAGCAGATGGACTCATTGCGTGAGTACTGTAACTGATGTCTCTGTTAGCTTGTAACCTGACAAAATCATAAGCATGGATGCCTGTAACAGAGGCATCAATAAATAAAACCAGCGATCGGTTCTCAAGGTCTAAGGCATGTTCGATTTGTAATTGAAAGTCACTGAGTATTTCAATGTGTTCCAGATTACAGTGGCTCTCTATATAATTCAGAAGTTGTGGGCCTAAAGCATCATCCCCACGACTGAGATTACCATAACCAAACAGTAGAACAGGTTTGATAATCATGACTTATTTCGATCAAATTGACCGTTACTGTGTTTTACCAATTTATCGATTAGCTTGCCTTCGGCATTAATCAATTCAATTTGTAACGGCATTTTTCCCATTGCGTGGGTTGCACAGGACAGGCAGGGATCATAAGCACGAATGGCCACTTCAAGATTATTTAATAAAGGTTCAGTTAATTCTTGGCCTGATAAATATTCTGCAGCGACTTGCCTAACGGATTCATTCATCGCCATATTATTGCTGGTAGTCGAAACAATTAAATTGGCTTTAGTCACAATATCGTTTTCATCAACTTGATAGTGATGAAATAGAGTGCCACGTGGTGCCTCAATGACGCCAATGCCTTCATAGCGTTTTTCGCCTTGTTCTACAAGGTGTTGGCCCATGATATCCGGATCGTGAAGTAACATTTTAATGCTTTCGGCGCAGTGCAAGGTTTCAATTAATCGGGCCCAGTGAAAGGCTAACGTACTATGAACCATCGTTTCATTAGTGTGCGCTTTGAAATCGACCCGAGCTACTTCTGCGAGGGGTGTATTGATATAATCACAATTGTTTACCCTGGCCAGAGGGCCAACTCGATACCAGCCATTTTCTTTACCCATAGCTAATAGATAAGGAAACTTCATATAAGTCCATGAGCGAACCTCCTCATGGATGTAATCGTTATAATGACAATAATCGATATGATCGATAATGGTGTCACCCTGGGCATTTTTTGCACGAATGCCACCATGATAAAGTTCTAGTGCACCATCAGGTTTGGTAAGGCCCAAATAATTAGATCGAATAGTTGCAAACTCATCATTGTAGGGCAGGTTGGCACAATGCACTTTTTTGATGAGTGCCACGGAAGCGAGTGACCAAGCGATTATTTGATCGATATCTTCCAATAAATAATCACGTTCGGCTTTGCTTAATGTTTTATTCATTCCACCCGGGATCGCACAGGTGCCGTGAATACGTTTTCCTGAAATAACACGTATAACTTCCTGCCCGTATTTACGTAATTTGACACCTTGTAAAGCAAGGTCTGGATAGGCAGCTAGTACGGCAATAATAGAACGTTTACTGATGTCGCTTTCAAATCCAAAGAGTAAATCAGGGCTGGATAGATGAAAAAAATGTAAGGCATGCGATTGTAGTACTTGTCCAAAGTGCAATAAGCGTCTCAATTTATCAGCGGTTACGGGAAGATTTTCTGGATCTATACCGACCAATTGATCTATCGCTTTTGCCGCCGCTAAATGATGGCTAACGGGACAGATACCGCACAAGCGTTGCACTAAAACGGGTAGTTCCCAGTAGGGACGGCCTTGTATGAAACGCTCAAAGCCTCGGAACTCTACAATATGTAGTCTGGCTTGCTGTATCTTATTCTCGGCATCCAACAGTAACGTCACTTTACCGTGTCCTTCGACACGAGACACCGGATCAACTACAACTCGCTTAAGACCTTCGGTATTTTTGGCGGTTTCTAAATGCTCGTACATAGTTATTTTTTATGGTTGGCTAGGGCAACAAGGTTGTCCAGCTTGTATAGGTGGGCAGGGCATAGTTCCATAAGAACAAAACACACAACAATCGCCTTTTTTGGGCTTTAATAAAACCAGCCAGCGCCCATGTAGGGCACAGTTTTTAAGACCCAATCAACGATTGAGTCGGAGGGATTCAACAACACGAACTTCGCTTTGTTTTCCGAGCCACCACCCTTAGCCGCACAAGTGACTTCA
>CAJAHC010000549.1 GCA_903939355.1 uncultured Methylococcaceae bacterium
AGGGCTTTAAATCGATACCTAAACAGGACAGCCGAAACGACATTACTTGGAGTAGATGTTATTGTCTGGTTAATTGATGGTTTATCTTGGCATGAATATGATGAAGTTATTTTCAAAAAACTCGAGCAAGCCGGCTTACCTGTTATTCTAGCGGTCAACAAAGTTGATAAAGTAAAAGATAAGGATGAAATACTAGCGTTTTTTGCTCAGGCTCAACATCGATTTCCATTTGAGCATTTGATTCCAATTTCAGCATTAAAAAGGACAAATCTTGATCAGCTTGAAAGTCTAATCATGAAAATGCTACCCGAGAATCATTTAATCTACCCCGAAGATCAAATTACTGATCGGCCTGAGCGTTTTTTGGCAGCTGAAATTATCAGAGAAAAATTGACCAGACGTCTAGGTGATGAATTGCCTTATGCCTTAACAGTTGAAATGGAACGCTACGAAGAACTTCCCAACATTACTAAAATATATGCCATTATCTGGGTGGAGCGACTTACGCAAAAAAATATCGTAATTGGTAAGGACGGCGATATGCTAAAAAAAGTTGGTACAGATGCACGCTTTGATATAGAAAAACTGATTGGCCAAAAAGTCTATTTACAACTTTGGGTTAAGGTTAAAAAGAACTGGTCTGATAATGAGCGTGCCATGCAAAGCTTAGGGTTTAATGACTAATAGTGCTGTTTTTTTGCAACCTGCATTTATACTGCAACAGCGGAAATATAGGGAAACCAGTTTTATTATTGATGCATTAACTCGAGACTTTGGTCGGATTTCATTATTAGCAAAAGGAGTAAGAAAAACCAAATCACCAACTGCCGGCCTTCTGCAACCCTTTAGACCTTTAAATCTGTCCTATTTCGGCAAAGCTGAATTAAAAACGCTAACGAATGTTGAAATAACCAAACCCTTCGAACCATTACAAGGAGTTGCACTTTATTGCGGCTTTTATGTGAACGAACTGATCACTTGTTTTTTACATAAATACGACCCCCACCCTGAAGTATTTGAACTTTATGAAACATGTTTATCCTGTCTTTTGGAGCCTTCAAAAATTGAAGCCAGTTTACGTATTTTTGAACTTGATTTACTGACTGCCGTAGGCTACGGCCTACAATTAGACTACGATTCCCATAATAAGACACCAATACGCTCAGCAACAAACTATCACTATAATGAAGAACAAGGGCCACTTGAAGCACCTGACGGCAAATACTCAGGAAAAACCTTGTTGGCATTAAAATCAAGGCTGCTAAATGACTCTCATACCCTCCATCAAGCAAAGTTACTGATGAGAACCGTTATTTCCGTTTATTTGCAAGGTAAGCCACTAAAAAGCCGATCTGTCATTAACCAAATCATGAATCACCTATAGAAATGAACAAAAAACCTATCTTATTGGGCGTAAATATTGACCACGTTGCCACGCTGAGACAAGCCAGAGGCACTCTTTACCCTGAACCGGTTCAGGCTGCATTAGTTGCTGAGCAAGCAGGGGCTGATGGTATCACAGCACACTTGCGAGAAGACCGCCGACACATCCAGGATAGGGATATTTTTCAATTAAAAGACATGCTGCATACACGGCTTAATATGGAAATGGCAGTAACTGATGAGATGATTGCTCTCGCTGTCAAAGTATCTCCTTATGCTTGCTGCCTAGTACCTGAAAAACGTGAAGAATTAACAACTGAAGGTGGACTTGATATAGCTAGCAATCCTAATCGTATACAATGGGCTTGTAATGCCTTAAAAAGCGCAGGCATTGAAGTATCTCTTTTTATTGATCCTGATGAAAGACAAATTGATGCGGCTATAAAAGCTGGAGCACCTGTCATTGAATTGCACACGGGGTGTTATGCCGACGCAAAAAATTCTGAACAACAAGCCAAAGAACTATTTCGCATCCAGCAAGCTGCCTATTATGCTAATAGTGCCGGATTACAAGTCAACGCGGGCCATGGTTTACATTTCTATAATGTTGAAAAGATATGTGCAATTCCTGAAATAATCGAACTTAATATCGGTCATTCAATTATTGCGCAAGCCTTATTTTCAGGATTGGCGCAGACTGTTAAAGATTTAAAGCATATTATGAGAAAAGCCCGACAAAGTGTTATTTGAACAAAAAATTATTTATTTTCCCCATCAGGAAGTATGTCTTTCGAGTTAAATCCGTACTTTTGCATACGGTAAAGCAAGGTATCTCTGGATAGACCTAATAATCTAGCTGACTTGCTACGATTCCCTTTGGTTCGATTTAAAGCCTGATTAATTAAATCCGCCTCTAACCTATCAAGTTGCAAGCCATTTTCAGGCAAAGTAAAGGTTGCCACCTTAATTCCCTGACTTTGATTAAAAAACTCGTTGGGAAGATCTGATGAATCAATTATTCTTCCCGAAAATAAAATACTGAATCTTTCACACAAATTACGCAACTCTCTTATATTCCCAGGCCATGAATAGCTTTTAAGAACAGTTAGCGCTTGTTTACTAAATTTTGGCACCTCTATTGAATGTGTTTCTGCCATCATATTCAAAAAATGAACAATGAGATGCTCTATATCCTCGGTTCGCTGAGCTAATCGTGGAAGCTCTAAAGGTACTACATCAAGTCGATAATATAAGTCCCGTCTAAATTCTCCTAGTTCAACTTGTTTAGTAAGATCAGCGTTAGTTGCGGCGATGATGCGAACATTGACATTATAAGGCTTGGTATCCCCAACAGAAAGGCACTCCCCAGACTCCAAGAAGCGTAATAATTTTGCCTGAATAGTAATGGGTAGAGAATTCACTTCATCAAGGAACAAAGTACCTCCATCAGCTGCTTGAAAAATCCCCGGCTTACTTGAAATTGCTCCCGTAAAAGAACCTTTTTTATGACCAAATAATTCAGATTCAATTAGATGCTCAGGTAATGCCGCACAGTTCAAGGTAATAAAAACCTTATCCGCACGAGCACTCCCTTTTTGAATGGCCTTAGCAAATACCTCTTTTCCGGTACCAGTTTCACCTTTAAGTAATACCGTTACATCTGTAGCGGCAACCATACTGGCACTGCGAATTAAAGAATCCAGTGAGGGCGATTGTCCAATAATTGACGAAAAATATGTCATAGAAACTTTAATGTACCGCCATGTGCGAGGTAATGGCCATTGGATTCAGCCATGGTACAGTAGCAAATAGTGCAAGAATAATCATAAGTAAACCAACTGCCTCTTTGAAACGCTTTATTCTGGATAACCGTGTTAGCAATTGTGTCATGACGCCCACTCCGATAACGGCAGGCAAGGTACCCAAACCAAATGCCAGCATGGTCAAGCTACTTTTACTTGCATCACCCGCTGTCGCAGCAAGAGCCAACGCAGAATAGACAAGTCCACATGGCAACCAACCCCAGATCATTCCAAAAAGATAAGCCTGTTTCAGATTTTTAACAGGAATAAGTTTCCGACCGTAAGGTTCTATTTTTTTCCACAAAAGCATTCCAGTTTTTTCAATATACGCAAAACGGGGAAACCAACCCGCTATATATAGACCGGCACTAGCCATAATAACGGCTGAAAGTAGTTGTAAAAACCTGTGTCCATGAGTTTCACCTAGATGCATGGTCAATAAAGCCTCAATAGCACCTACTAATGCACCAGCAATTGCATAACTGGTGATTCGACCAAAATTATAATTAAATACAAAAGGTAATAATCGTTTTTTATTATTACGTATTTCAGGGCTAAGGCTAAGTGTTAAGGTTCCAATAATTGAGCCACACATCCCTATGCAGTGCATACTACTAAACAAACCCATTACAAAAGCAACCAGATAAGAAGATGTAAATGCAGGATCAAATGACATATATAGATAAAAGACTCAAGTGGGGAAATAAAATGACAATCCACAAAGCATTCTGCTTTGTAGCTTAAACTAACAAATTAAATATGTGTGAATTGCGCCAAAATCTGCTCCTGAATTTTTTCAGCCATTGCTTTACGATTATTAGCATCACGAATTGGCCGTCCTACGACAATATAATCAGCGCCATTCTGAAAAGCCATTTCTACACTCACGACGCGTTTTTGATCATCATCTTCACGATTATCTACAGGCCTGATACCGGGTGTAATCACCAATAATTTATGGCCAAGCTCTCCCCTAAGCATAGCAACTTCTAGTCCTGAGGAAACAATTCCATCGCAACCAATCTGTAAAGCTCGTTTTGCACGCGATAATACTAACTCCCGCACGTCACACTTAAACCCAAGATCATCAAGATCACCACGATCCAAGCTCGTTAACGCTGTAACAGCCAACACTTTAAGATCGCCTTTTTCTTTGGCTGCAGCCTCCATAATCGCATCGTTGCCATGGATAGTCGCAAGATCAACTCCTTTGCTACTTAATGCTTTTATGGCTCGACCAACTGTTGCAGGAACATCAAAAAACTTTAGATCAACAAATACTTTTTTATTATGCTGCTTAAGCCATTCAATAAAACCAAAGTAATCCCCCGACATAAACAACTCCATGCCGACTTTATAAAAGACCACTGAATCGCCAAGTTCTTCTACTAAAGCCTGCGCTTCGAGAATACTGGGCACATCCAACGCCATAATCAAACGCTCACGGACAGGAATACTTTTGGTTGATAGAAATGACATAACTTTTAAAATTTAAAGTGAGAGAAATATTTTTATTAAAACTGCCAGATATATTATTGTGTTTTTAAACCAGCTTTTTCCCAAGCCATTATCCCACCCTCCATATTATAAACTTTAGAAAATCCAGCTAATTTTAATACGTCAACTGCTTTTGCAGAACGACCCCCAGCTTTACATTGTGTTATAAGAGGACTGTCTTTATATTGTTTAAGCTCCAATAAACGTTCATTTAACTGAGCTAAAGGAATGTGAATTGCTCCGGGAATATGCTGCTCATTCCATTCATCATCTTCACGAACATCGACAATCACGGCTTTTTGCCCAGAGGTCATAACAGAAGCTTCTTTAGGAGAAATTGATTCGATTGAATCTACGTCTGCATTGGCACATGCCATTAATACGAGGAGAAAGCTTAACTGGAAATACTGCAATAATAAACGCATACGATTACTCCCGAATTGACAACCTAAATCAGCATAAAGAAAGATATGATCAATAATCTGTAAAAACCAGATATTATAATCAACATGAACCTGCATTTATCGCTTTTATTAGCATATATTACAGTAACTTGTTTTAACAGTGAATGTTAAAATCAGCAAATCGACTAGACA
>CAJAHC010000550.1 GCA_903939355.1 uncultured Methylococcaceae bacterium
AACTAGTGAACCTCCTGAAATCATTACATGTCTGCCTATTTGACCAAATTGATGAACTGCCGATGAACCTCCAATAATAGCAAAATCCCCAACATTAACATGGCCAGCTAATTGAACAGCATTTGCGATGATACATTGGTTTCCAATCACGCAATCGTGAGCTATATGGACATATGCCATGATTAAACAATTGGGTCCAATGACTGTTTTTTGTCTGTCACTAGTTCCTCGATTAACCGTTACACATTCTCTAATAGTGGTATTATCACCAATTTCAGCTGTCGTTATTTCTCCTCCAAACTTTAAATCTTGAGGAATCGCTGAGATAACAGCTCCAGGGAATATTTTAACATTTTTTCCAATTCTCGCTCCTGGAAAAATTGTTACATTTGAACCAATCCAACAACCCTCTCCGATTAGTACATCATCGTGTATAACCGTGAAAGGATCAATTTGTACATTGGATCCGATGACGGCATTCGGGTTAATAGAAGTTAATGGATAAGTCATAAATTTTATACTATGATTTTCTAACTAAACTTGCTGTCATTTCTGCCTCACAAACTACTTGGCCCGAAACATATGCTTTCCCTATCATCTTGGCAATACCTCTTCTAATGGGCGCCTGAAGCTCACATTTAAATATTACAGTATCTCCTGGGATGACACTTTTTCTAAACCTACAATTTTCAATGCCGACTAAATAGGGCCAATAATTTTCAGGATCCGGTACTGAACTAAGTACTAAAATCCCTCCAGTTTGTGCCATGGCTTCTATCTGCATAACTCCCGGCATAACTGGATTATTAGGAAAATGACCCATGAAATAATATTCATTCATCGTTACATTTTTAACTCCTACCACACTGTTATCATCTAAATAAATAATCTTGTCAATCATTTGAAATGGATACCGATGTGGCAATAACTCATAGATTCGTTCATGAGAACAAATTGGAGGTTGTTTTGGATCATACATAGGAACATTGTTCTTTTCCGTTTCCAACATCAACTTCTTGATTTTTTTAGCTAATTCAATATTAGACGCGTGTCCTGGTCTGGAAGCTAATATTTGTGCTTTTATAGGTCTTCCTACCAAAGCTAAATCACCCATTAAATCCAATAATTTATGTCTTGCCATTTCATTTGGAAAGTGCAAGCTAGTATTATTAAGTATCCCAATTTCTTTTGAAATACTTACTTTAGGTTTTCTTAATACATCTGATAAATGTGCCAATTCCGCTTCTGAGTAATCACGGTCAGCTATGACAATGGCATTACTTAAATCTCCCCCTTTGATCAGACCTTCTTTGTATAAAACCTCTAATTCATGCACAAAACAAAAAGTTCTACACATGGCAAAACCTCTTTCAAATTGTGATACATGGCTCAAATTAGCATGTTGGCTCGATAAGAATTTCGAATTATAATCCACCATTACTGCCATCCTATAATCATTTAATGGCAATGCGGCTAATTCAATATCTTTATCAGGATCTTTAAAACGTACTTCTTCAGTTACTTCAAAAAATTTGCGATGAGCCTCTTGCTCAACTGGCTCTGCATCCTTTAATGCTTCCACAAATTTAATCGAACTACCATCCATGATGGGAGGTTCTGGACCATCTAGTTGAATTAAAACGTTGTCGATTTCAAGGCCTACCAAAGAAGCCATTACATATTCAACCGTATTAATTCTTGCTCCATTATGTTCAATAGTGGTTCCTCTAGAGGTATCGACTACATAATCAACATCAGCATCAGCTATGGGCTGACCCGGTAAATCTGTTCGCTGAAATTTAATGCCATGGTTAGACGCCGCCGGCAAAAATGTCATATTTGTTAATACTCCTGTGTGTAGACCTACTCCACTTAAAGTG
>CAJAHC010000551.1 GCA_903939355.1 uncultured Methylococcaceae bacterium
AGTGCCGCGCTCCTAATGCGTAGCTTCTCCTCGAGATACCATTGCATTAATATCAAGCCGTTTTGTAAATGACCTTTACTAATTGACCGCGTTGCCATACCGCCATCAATAACCGCCAATAAGCCAGCAATACGACAAGCATTTTCCACGGCCTTACTCGCACGATCTGTTAGCTCACATAAGTCTTTACCTGACTTCATTAGTGATTCAAATTGATTGACCGCATGTAGAGCCAATACCACAACCTCATCATTTGCCAGTAGTAACTCTATGGGGTCTAATTCCTGCTCCGATCTTTCGGCGGTTCTGGGTTCGGCTTCTGTTAATCCTTTCAATACTGCGAAAAGCCGTTTTAATTCCGGCTTATGCTCTGCCCGTTCAAAAGTTTCAACGTATCTTGTACCAATAGTCGATTCCGGCCATGCAACCAAGCAGCGAGCAAGAAAGCCCTGATTGTTAGCCATGGGGTCGTTAAGCAACTTATCCATAACTTCTGGCTGTGCCTGTAGGTGCATCGACATGCGCCTACCAAATAACGCAGATGCTCCCTCGCCAGCTCTAACACGGGTTAAGTTTGAGCCATCCCATAATTTGCACCACATAGCCATAGTCTTTAAAGCATTATCTTTTGACAAGGCATGACCACCAATAGCCGATGCGCCCTCATCGCTATACATCCCGACGCTAGGTTGACCAACTGCCAATAATTTATATAAGCCCTCGGCTGTTGGGTCTTCAATAAAACGTAGCGGCATAATCGGTGCTTCTGGCTTGGGTGTTGCCTCATGCTCCTCCAATGCTTGATAATCGCTAGCTACTTGACTCTTAGCAGTCAGTTTTTTATTGCGCTTTTCGTTTTCAGCTTTCCAGCGTTGCAACTCCTCCTCGTAGTCTTTATGAATGACCTCATAAGCCGCTAAATCTTCGCGCTCCTGAGCTTTTGCTGCGCCTAACACTAACTTATCAATCGTTGTTTTACGTTCGCCTGACAAGGCAACTGTAAGCAAAAATAACGATAATGGCTTGCGCTCTCCCCATGGCAACATCACATCAAAATGCGCTTGAGCTGCCAGCGACGCAGAAGCAAGAACGGCCTGACAACATAAAGCCATGGGTGCTTTAACAGTTTCCTGTAGTGCCTTGGCTGCATTGCCTAACACATCGCCTAGAGCTTCAACCGGATAAGGTGCTGCTTTTGTTGTTGGAGCGCGTAGCGGGTCTGTCGGAATTGCTTCGCTTATCGCGTTTTTAATGGCTTCTTTTACAGCGCTCATACATTAACCTCCCTATTCAATACATCGTTAAAATCACAACCCACTAACTCAGGGATAATGTACTTACCACCAATAGCTAAAGCAGCCTCTCTCGCAGCACGCTGACCAACACCACTAGCGTCATTGTCACCACAAACAATAATTTCATTGCATGGGTATAACAATCTAACGTCTGTAGCTACTTGTTTTAAATTACCTGCACTAAAAGCAATAACAGTTATATGCCCTGTCGATTCAAACAAACTTGCACCTGTTGCAAAGCCTTCTGCGATCAATAACGGATTACCTGATTGATATTGACCAATGTTACAGCTAGAGCCTTTAAGCTTACCGCCTGTTAACATCTTCTTATTACCATCCTTGTCGATAAACTGGAGACTAGCCAGCACGTTTTTATTCCAGATAGGTATCACTAAGGAGTCTTTATAAAGCCTCGCACAATGCGCCTGTATGCCTTTTTTAGTGAGATAGGGATAGGTGGTTGCAGGTGTTGCACGATTCCAGATATAGGACGCTTTCGCAGCTGCTTCTTGGTGTCGTGTTCTTTCTTCTGACTTGCGTACTAATTCTTGACAGTCCTTTTCAATCTGAAAATCTAGACGCTGTGAATCAGTTAGCTTGGGGTAATCGCCTTCTGCTTTCCAATTAATTTTTAACCCTGTCTTCCAGTTGCCAACCGTACCGGCAGCTCGTCCATCAACGTGCGCTGTGTACCAGCAATTTAATTTTCCTGATTCATCTTTGAAGCGATGTAATACACCATCAAGTAGTATTGTCTCGGGTGGAGCAATGCCATTATCAAGCTTGACATTTCTAACGGTTTCTTGAATATTTTGCATTTAAATATATCCTTAATCAGATATACAGCCAGCCCGCCATCGGTTAAAATATACCTGCGTTGTGGTGATGCTGATTATAAAGAGCCGATTTAATTGTGATGGATTAAGTCGGTTTTTTTATGCCTGTTTGTTTTGCTCAGCTTTATGATTAGGCAGTCTGGGGTAATCCATACCTGTCATCTCAATATGCGCGCTTTTCCTATATTTTTGAACAGCTAGCAGTCTGTGCTTTAAATCTGCAGGGTTCTCAACCTCTTCGCTCAGTAGGACATAACCGGACTTAGCGCTAGCAACAATCCCGAAATACTCGATAGGTTCAACATTAAATGCGAGGTGTTTATTTACAAACTGTTGGACGGTTAAATAATTCGGGTTTTGCATTAGACTCTCTCCAAGTAAGCGATTAAGTCCGCCTCCAGAATACCAACTGCCCTTGATGACAATTTAACGGTTTTAAGTCCACCAGCTTTAATGATGCGGTGTAAAGTTGATCTTGAGATGTCCATTCGTGAACAGACTGTGTTGAAACGTAAAACTTG
>CAJAHC010000552.1 GCA_903939355.1 uncultured Methylococcaceae bacterium
CATCTTCGAGTCTATTCCAGTCATTATCATTTTGGCGAAACTCATCTTGAATCTCACCGACCATGGCACTTAATAAATTATCAAGCGTAATGAAGCCTTGCGGCTTTTCTCCTTTTTGACCGATAACAGAAAAATGAGCTGCACCCATGCGAAAGTAACGGAACAAGTCTAGTGCGGAGGTATTCGGTGAAATATATTGGATAGGTCTTAGAAATTGATGAAGATCTTCAATCTCCTTACCTACTTGTTGTGCAAAAAATAAATCCTTTAAATGAATAACACCCAGCACATCAATATCATTGGTGTCGAAATAAGGATAACGGCTAAAGCGCTTTTCAGAAACGATGTTTAGGTTAGTTTTTAATGAGTTATTGCGATGCAATGCCACCATTTCATGGATTGGACGCATCAAATCAGACACTTCCAGAGTACTGAAGTCAAGTGTTTTTGCTAAGGTATTCCACTCGTCACGAGTGAAACGATTGTCTTGACCATTATCCCGTAAAATAAGTTTAAGTTCGTCAGCTGAATAATGGGCATCATTACTGTGGCTTTTACCTAAAGTAAAAAGTTGTAATAAAAGGTTTGCGCTGGAGTTAAGTAACCAGATAGCAGGGAACATCAACCAATAAAACCCATACAAGGGGATTGCACTCCATAAGCCTATTTTTTCAGGATTTCGAATAGCCATTGATTTTGGTGCAAGCTCACCTACCACGATGTGTAAAAATGAGATAATGGAAAAAGCACAGGTAAATGAGATGGCATGTATTAATTCGGGTGAGGTAATGCTAAACCTGCTAAATGCAGGTTCTAATATGCCGGCAAAGGCGGGTTCCCCAACCCAGCCCAAACCAAGGGAGGCTAAAGTAATTCCTAGTTGGCAAGCGGATAAATAAGCGTCTAGTTTAGAGTGAACTATGGCTAAAATATGTCCCCGCCAACCTTGAGTCTTAGCAATCTGATGAATTCGTGTCTGACGTAGCTTAACAAGACCAAATTCTGCCGCCACAAAAAAACCATTAAGCAGTACCAATAGCAATGCAATAATGATTAGAAAAATATTATTCATGTTTTAAAGTTATATTAACAGGTTAGTTGGTTGCAATTTTTGGTTGGAATATGACGCCTTTTATAAGCTTTCGTAATTCCTCAAGAATAAGAACTGATGCGGCAACTCCAGTGGCAATTAACCAATCATGAGCTGTCAATGAGGTAGTTTGAAATATGGCTTGTGCAGGCGCCCAGTATATTACTAGCATTTGTAATATTAACACTGAGAGAATAGCTAGCCAGAGCATTTTATTAGCAAAGAAATGACTGTTAAATGTACTGCTTTTTTCAGCACGGGCATTAAAAACATTAAATACCTGAAATAATACGAAGGTGGTGAAAGCTAAAGTTGTTGCGTGATGGAGTGTTCCGGTTTGTAAGCCATAATATAAAGCTCCTAGTGTACCTGCTGCCATCGTTAATCCGTAACTAAATAAATTACCAAAACGGCGTAGAGAAAGTATACGCGTTTTTGGGTTGCGAGGCATTTCATTCATACTGCTTATTCGAGTTGGGTCAACACCAAGTGACATGGCTGGAGGGCCATCCATAATAATATTAATCCATAATAATTGTACTGCAGTAAAAGGAATAGGCATTCCTAGTAGTGGAGCAATAGCCACTGTTAAAATAGCGCCTATATTAGTTGAAAGTTGAAAACGTAAAAACGTAACCATATTATCATAAATACCCCTGCCTTCTTTGATTGCCTTAACGATAGTGGCAAAATTATCATCTGTCAGTATCATCATTGCGGCTTCCCTTGCGACATCGCTGCCACTGATACCCATAGCAATTCCAATATCAGCATTTTTTAGTGCAGGAGCATCATTAACACCATCACCTGTCATAGCAACAATGTGGCCATCAGCTTTTAACGCTCTAATTATGAGTACTTTTTGTTCCGGTGTGGTGCGAGCGAAAACACCGATGCTATTAATGCGCTGAGCTAGAATATTATAACTGAGATCGAGTAGTTCTTGACCATCAACCACTTCACCTATTAGACCTAATTCTTTTGCAATTGCCAGTGCAGTAACTTTTTGATCACCGGTGATCATCTTGATTGCAATGCCAGCTTGTTGGCAGAGTTTGATTGCTTCGTGAACTTCTGCTCTTGGGGGATCCATAAATCCTATCAGAGCAATAAAAGTTAGATCCTTGATGTGTTGAAATAAGTCGCTATTAAGTTCTACAGTGCCTTTGGGAACAGAACGGATTGCTACGCCAAGCACACGTAAGCCGCTACTAGCCATTATCTCATTTTGTATTAATATATCGTCTTGTTTCAATGGAAGTGGATTTTTATGTTCAGCATCTATAACTGACAGGCACAGTCCTAGCAATATTTCAGGAGC
>CAJAHC010000553.1 GCA_903939355.1 uncultured Methylococcaceae bacterium
CACTCTACCTCGTGTGTCGAAGGTAGGTGGTTCCTTCAGTTCCTTAGCAGTCATGTACCCAAGCTTAACTACATCACCAGCAGCGATGGCTGCCAGTCCCTGAAGAGGATCTCCGCAGATCTTGGATATCATCTCGCGAATTGCAGCCGTACGGGAGTCGACGCCACTTCGGGAAGCTCCCGACCCAATTGCAACATAGGTAGTTGATTCGATAGCATGAACATGGAAATGTTTTTTTGTTGTAATGCGTTAACAGCTTTGCTTGTCACAACAAGCTTTTGGGTTGCTGTCTGATATTTTTCAGGTGCTGCCAACATTGAAGCTATACGTTGCGTTCCATCAATTACGATACGACTTCCCAAGCTATGAGAAATAATGACATAATTATCTTTAGCAATCTGACTGGCATGCGAGTCATCTAAACTCAAGCAACTATGCTTACCACTGGCGGGTAAGTCTTCCCAGTTTTGAGTGGCCATCCAACAAAACGATTGAGCGTAAGCCGCCAAAATAGGTACACGACTTTGCCCCAGATAAATAATTGGGTCTGGCCCAGTATCATTGCTAAATTTTTTCAATAACCCATTGATCCGGGCTCTACGGAAATCATATTCTCCGGACGTATCAAAGTCGAGCAGCGCTTTTTCTTGGCGGGTAATTTCTGACCAAGTTAACTCATAAAAAGTCAGCTCTTTTCTGGTCTTTTCGTTAAGCAGATGTGTTATACGCAAATTTCCAAGCGCTTTACCTGGAATCAAAGGGGTATTTAGTTCAATGTTTTTCTGGCCTTCAGAGCGCGCATTTAAATTTAACTCTTTGGCCAATTTCTCCAAAAACTCCGTGGTATATCCAGGTATATGATCGCCTACACCATGTACAAACAGCACTTTGGTTTTTCCATCTTTTTGAGCCAAGTCAGCTTCAATGCCCATGAAAGGTTTGCCCCACACTTGACATTGCCGGGTATCTTCATTTTCAGACTTCTCAAGAACCGCTTGCGCAGCACCTTTGCCAATACTTGCACAACCAGATAGCAAAATAACGATTAAAAAAGATAACAACAGCCATTCAATTTTTACTGTTAAATATTTATTCATCAATTTATTCCATCACGAGAAGAAAATAGTTCCACACTTACTCTATATCAGCCCTATTTCATATACATTAATTAAAGCAGACAATGACACCAAACCTTTAAACACAGACATAAATGATTATAGTCAGTTTTTTACCTATGGGTTTAACAGGTAAAACAGTTAATTCTAATTTGAATAAACTCCGTCTTATTTGGACATAAGTTCTCCACTCGGATCGGAGAGAGTTTTAAATGAAATACTTGTTATTAATTCCAAATTAAACCAGCATAAGAAGCTATTTAACAGTTACAAAAAAGAACGAAGAATTTAAATCCTCCCACACTACTGAGAAAACCACTGACATTCAATGCTTAATGTCTTTTAAACTCTCCATTAATTCCCCTGTGATCGTGCACCAATGAATATGCGTATAATTTCTTCTTTGCCAATGACGCGAATTAACTCACGTATAGTACAGTAAAAAAAAAACAATACTACTAGCCACATTTGAATCAACCAAAAGTGCGGCCAGACAATTTCATCCCAAAGATGCCGATTGGCTTCGATAAAATTATCGTGCTTGCGCAAAAATGAAATCAAGTGCTCAACATAACGAAAGATTAGAGTAGCACTAAAATAAATAGTACTTTTCCAGACAATATTATAAATAAGCGGATGTTCCGGAAATTTATTGATAAAACGGAACTTATCCATAATCAGAACAACTTTTCCAACTATTAACGCACCAATAAATGCAACGGCATAACCAGTCAGTGGCACATGATATTCAAGGAGAATCAAACGTTGAGTAGTGGCAATTAACATAAATGCCAGGAAAAAAAAGATTATTGTTGGCAAGATTAGGCGAACTTCATGGATATATATTGCAAATAGCTTCTTCATCTTAAATTAATTCTGTAATAAGCGTTCTATATAGTTTTTCATTTTTAATTACATTTCTACTATATAAGATTTTTGACTAAACGTACATTTTGAA
>CAJAHC010000554.1 GCA_903939355.1 uncultured Methylococcaceae bacterium
GATCTTGCTTTTGGCAGGATCAGATTTTGCACCGACTACAAATCTTAGTATGCCAGGTAACACCAAGAAAATTAGAGATGCATTAATTGAAGAAGGCACCCTGAAAATGGCGGGTGAAAACTATAAGCTACTAAAAGATACTCTTTTTAGCTCTTCTTCCTATGCGGCAGCAGTAGTTGCAGGTACAAGTAGAAGTGGTCCACAAAGTTGGCAAGATTCTACAGGACGCACACTTAAAGTCATTGAAGAACAAATCCTGAATGAGCAAACATAAAAGAGTTTTAATGCTGTGAGTAAGATATTCTCATAAGCAAGCCTCCAAACATATCGGGCATATTGACTGTGTAGTTTCTTAAATATACTCAACCTATCGTTTACATAGCTATGGACGATGTTCATAGCGTTGTCGGGGAAGTATCTGACGTTGTATTGTAGGCTAACAATATTGTAGATGATGGCTACTATGCTCTGGATCATGTCTACAAAACTTTGGTTCATACTTACAATGCGGGCGGCAATCATATTTGCACAATTACATTGTCATAATTGATGTCTACGGCAACACTGATGCAGGTATCTTTTAGAGCCTTGTATGCTTGCGCAAGGCTAAAGTAGCCATGATCTAGTGTATTGCTGGTTTGCCCTGCTCTGGGGTTATTGTTATCTATATTGTCACAGGTCTTATAAAAGCTGAGTCTAAGAACCTAAGCGTAGGAAGATTGAACATAAGGCATCAAAATAATCGGCCGCCGGATGAGTTTTACAAATCCAATCCGGCTGGAGGCGCATAATTAATACTGAACTGAAGTTTTATGAATTTATACCTGACTATTCAGATAGTCTTCGTAGTTACCATTAAAGTCAACGATGCCGTTAGGGGTTAATTCGATAATCCGTGTTGCCAGTGAGGATACAAACTCTCGGTCATGGCTGACAAAAATCAGGGTGCCGGGATAATTTTCCAGTGCAGTATTGAGTGATTCAATGGATTCCATATCAAGATGGTTGGTCGGTTCATCCATCACCATGATATTGTTTTTTTGCAGAATGAGTTTGCCAAACAACATACGGCCTTGTTCACCACCAGAAATCACTTTAACTGATTTATTGATGTCATCAGCGGAGAATAATAAACGCCCTAAAGTGCCGCGAATGGCTTGGTCGTCATCGGACTCTTTACGCCATTGACTCATCCAGTCTATAAGCGTCAGGTTTTCAGCAAAGTCTTCGGCATGATCTTGCGCAAAATAGCCCACTTCAGAGTTCTCTGACCATTTTACGTCACCGGTGTCAGGGGTTAATTCGCCAACCAGTGTGCGTAACAAAGTTGATTTACCAATACCGTTAGGACCAATAACGGCAACGCGCTCGCCGACCGGAATCATTAAGTTCAGATTTTTAAAGAGAGGTTCTGCTCCATAGCCTTTGCTTACGTTTTCAACTTCCAGCGCCAAACGGTGTAATTTTTTAGTCTGATCAAAGCGCAAAAATGGATTAACTCGACTGGAAGGTTTAACTTCATCCAATTTTATTTTATCAAGTTGTTTGGCGCGCGAGGTGGCTTGTTTGGCTTTTGAAGCATTTGCCGAGAAGCGACTGACGAAAGTTTGAAGTTCGGCAATCTGTACTTTTTTCTTGGCATTGCCAGCCAATAAGCGTTCGCGGACCTCAGTAACGGCTATCATGTAATCGTCATAATTACCCGGATATACACGTAGTTCACCATAATCCATATCAGCCATATGAGTACAGAC
>CAJAHC010000555.1 GCA_903939355.1 uncultured Methylococcaceae bacterium
CGGCAGCTCTTGAAGATGAAGCTAATCAGAATGCAGAATTTGACAAAAAATTGGCAGATGAAGAAGTTTGGATCAGACAGGGTGTAAAAGCCCGGCGTACCCGTAATGAAGGGCGTGTTAGAGCTTTGGAGAAATTGCGTAACGAGCGTGCTCAACGACGTTTGCAGCAAGGTACAGCCAGATTGGCTTTGGAGAAAGGTGATGCCTCTGGTAAGAAAGTAATTGAAGTTGATAATATTTGTTTTGGTTATGGTGAAAAGCAAATCATTAAGAATTTTTCTGCCCTTATTCAACGGGGCGATAAGATTGGTTTGATTGGTGCCAATGGTGCCGGTAAGTCGACTTTATTGAAATTATTGTTGCAACAAATAGAGCCAAATAGTGGCACGGTAGAGCAGGGTACCAAGTTGGAAATTGCTTATTTTGATCAATTACGTGATCAACTTGACCCTAATTTAACTGTTGCTGATACCGTTGCAGATGGTAACGATTTTGTCGAGATAGCTGGTAATAAGCGTCATGTCATGTCTTATTTGGGTGACTTTTTATTTGCACCTGCTAGAGCACGTTCGCCGGTAAAAAGTCTATCTGGCGGAGAAAAAAACCGCCTCTTGTTGGCGCGTTTATTTACTAAACCAGCTAATCTTATCGTAATGGATGAGCCGACCAACGATTTGGATTTGGAAACTTTGGAGTTGTTGGAAGAAAAGCTGGTGAATTATGATGGAACTTTATTGTTGGTTAGTCATGATAGGGCCTTTTTGGATAACGTAGTCACCAGTGTTTTTGTATTGAACGGGTCTGGTGATGTCGATGAATTTGTGGGTGGTTATACTGATTGGATGAGCTATGTGAATCAGATAGAGCAAACCAAGTCGACGATTGTTGCAAAAAAGAATCAAGAAGCACCCAAGCAGGACAAGCTGGCTGTTAAAAAAAAGAGATTAAGTTATAAAGATCAGCAAGAACTGAATGATCTGCCGCAAATAATTGATGATCTGGAAGTTAAACAAGCCGCTTTAACTTTACAGATTAGCTCATCGGCGTTTTATAAAAAGGAACCATTGGCTATTGCAAAGACTTTGGATGAATTAAAGTCTATAGAGACAAAACTGGAGCAGGGTTATGCACGATGGAATGATTTGGAAGCTCTGATGGATGAGGGTGTTAGCTAAAGTTATTGCATCAATAGTTAATCTGGTTTATCCTTAACGGTTCCTCATTTTTAAGTGGAACCGAAGTAGGAGAGATGGCCGAGTGGTCGAAGGCGCACGCCTGGAAAGTGTGTATACGGAAACGTATCGAGGGTTCGAACCCCTCTCTCTCCGCCACCTATATAAGCTATTGATTTAATTACAATTATTTCAATATAGCCTCAAAAATAACAGTATTTTGCTACACAATACTGCTACACAGAGGCTGCCTTCATGGCAAAAATTCCCTATCTTTACCGACGAAATAATATTTATTATTTCCGTCTTCGTGTTCCTGCTCAACTTCGAGCATCCCTAAAAGTTTGTGAAATAATCCAAAGTCTAAAAACTGAAAGTCGAGCCGAAGCTATACCCTTAGCTTTAAGATTAGCTGCTAGTGTCACAGTCACATTGAATGAGTTAAAAACAGCTAATAGAGGCTGTATAAGCCATCTAGAAGTGATTGGGTTAGCAAATGATAGTGCGCGAAATGATGGCACCACAATTTGCTCTATAGGCGCTATATCTAGCTTAGATCAATCTCAATCAACAGTGCCTTTGCTGGCTCACTTAGTTGATGATTTTTTAAAGCGTTATGACCCATCAAACAAAGCCACACTCACAAAGTTAAATGCAACGTTACCTATATTTGTTGAGCTGATTGGCAACAAAGCGATTAATCAAATTCTGCAAGCGGATGTCAATTCCTATTTTGAGGAAGTTCAAAAGTTGCCTGTCAGGCGTGATGCTAAAATATTCACTGGTATGTCCTTCAAGGAAATAATTGCTGCTAATACTGGCTCATGCATAGCCGAAGGTACGTTTAAAAGTACCTACCGTGCTTGTGTTAGTCTTTTTATCCAGTGGGCAACAGTTCATTACAAAGATCAGGGGTTTCCAGATTTAAGTGTGAAAGGCGGAGTGTATCGCGGAGTCCGTGCTGGAGGTGTAAATAAACAGCGCTCGATGAAGTTAGATGAGTTACAAACGTTATTTCGGCATAAGCAAATGGAGCGCTATGCATCGAATCACAGCACCGCTCATTATTATTGGTTACCTTTGATTGGTTTGTATACTGGAGCAAGGATAAACGAAATATGCCAACTAAACCCATCCACGGACATAGTTCTGGATAACGCAACGGGTATTCACTATTTCCATTTTACGGATGATGGTGAAACAATTAGCGGTGTTGATAAGAGTATTAAGACTAAGTCATCAAAACGGATCGTTCCCATTCATTCAAAGTTACAAGAGTTAGGTTTTCTTGAATATGTTGCAAAGATTCAGCAAGCCAAACAAAAAATACTATTTATTGAATGGGAGCCGAGAAATGGCAAAGCCTCAGCTAATGCTTCAAAGTGGTTTGTACGATATCTTGCTAAAATTGGACTTAGTGATGAAACTGAAGGGGGAAGGTTAAGTGGCTTCCATTCTTTCCGGCATACCTTCATAACGTGGGGCATAGCAAATAAAATAGCCGATATATTCTCTATCACCGGACATGAAGTTGAATCTGTAGACGGTTTTGAAAAGATTTCCGCTGTTGCAAGGGGTTACTGGACGCGAGAAATAACTGATAACATTCTGGCAAAGCAAGTTGCCATTGAGAAATTTGACTACGGTTTAGATTTTTATCGACCTACACTTTAAGTTAATACTCTTATGGGCTTATGGGCTTATGGTAATGGTAATCCAATAGTTCTTTGGGAGTATCTCCATGGTGGCAAGCAGAAGAAATCTAATAGGACACTGACATCTAGTGTTGAACTGGCAGTTTCTCTAGATAAGGATGCTATTTGTTATAACAAGCGGTTTTGTAAGGAGATGACCTCTTGTGAAGAAGCTAAATTCTATTTAACTCAGTGTGGGCTATCTCGCTTAGATGGTGATGGTATTCCTTGTGAGAAATTATGTAAACGATAGGATCTTTAAAGCTAAAGACATAGCCCCCTTAGTCGTAGCAATCAACAAGATTGATTACGGCTTAAATCATCGCCTTATGGGTGTAAAATTTCACACCCTAGACTCGGTTATGTAAAATATTTTTATTTATCTATAACACGCCGTACTAGGCTTAATATCAAAAATAATTTTGATTCCATTGATGTGTATGAAATTTTTGATGAGTATCAGGATGATGAAACTAAATCAGATGGTATGGATGAAAATTCACTTTCGCTAAATCAGAAAAATATAGATAGTATATTATCTCAAATGCGCAAAAACGAGAGAGCTATAGCAAAGTTAAGTTTTCCACTCTGGTTAATTGTTATTATTTTAGCTGTTCTAGTCTTAAGGTAAGGGAGATGTTTATGATTGACTGGGCGTTGCTTATTGCGACTTTTTCTGGACCTATAGCGGCTGTGCAAGCTCAAAAGTGGATTGAGAGACGTAAAGAAAGGCTATTGCTAGTTTAAATGCCTCATCATCTATTCTGTTACTCATTTAAGTTGCCTTATTAAACTTAAGATGACTGATGATCTGGTTTAGCCAATAGAACATGAGCTGAATAATTAAAAAGTTGAATAAGAACAGCTCCAAC
>CAJAHC010000556.1 GCA_903939355.1 uncultured Methylococcaceae bacterium
GTTCAAAAATATCGACAGCCCTCACCGAAAAAAATACCCTCATCAAAAGTTCTGTATACTAAGCTAAGTCTCTAAGGCGGTTTAATCCAGAACACATTTATCTGTTGTGCTCTCGCACGCCAGATAAAATGCTTATTAGTCAGGCGTTAAAAGCCCAGCGTCTTTCAATAACACAAAATTTTACTCAGTAGTTATATGTTTTAGCGCTTGCTCCCAAGTTGGCTGCGTGAGTGCAGTGGTCAATGGGTAGTGTTTGTCTGGAACAGGGGTGTACTAATACGGCAGGAGTTCGACTTATTAGAATATTGTCGAGTATATTTTACTTTTAAAATTTGGATTAATCAGTTAGCAAGACTATCGTAGGGAACAGAAAATAATCATTATGGAGGTCAAATCAAAATTACAAGCCAACTTTATCGGAAGACTGCTAGGTATAGACTCAATCGGCCTTGAGAATACAAAATTAATCGCTCTAAAAAAAGGTAATATTGTTTCCTCAATCTCGGTTGATGATAGTACTGATTTCCTAGTCTATAAGAGAGGGATATTAGGTGGAAGCTTAGTTTTTAGAGATGGATATCACGTAAGAAATTTTAGATTTCTAAAATCGGATGGTGCAATAGATTTTTTGGAAACTTTAAACAGTCTCATCGCAGAAAATATCACAGAAACAATTTCATCGTCCTTTGAAACATTTATCAATTGTGTTTTCAACGAATACCCGAGAGACTCAAAAATAGATTTGTTATCAAATTTATGCAGTTCAATTGCCGAAAAATACGACAAACAAAGCCTGCTCTGGGATAAATATATAGCGCAAGAGCAAATCGACAAAGCTAAGGAACTTATATCCTACAACCCAGTGGATTCAAGTGAACTACGCAAGCAACATGAAACTATTTTTTTAGAAAAAAGAAAGCAATTCTTTGATCGCGTTGAGTCCAACCCATTGACAAATGAACAGCGTCTAGGAGTTTTGCGGTCAAATGATAAGAATATGGTCTTGGCTGCCGCAGGCACCGGAAAAACATCAGTAATAGTCGCAAAAACCTTAGATTTGATCGATCGAAAATTAGCTGATCCATCCGAAATCTTGGTTCTGGCATACAACCGAGATGCGGCTGAAGAACTACAAAAGCGGCTGGCTGATAAGGCACTCAAAAGTAAAATTACACTGGAGTCGCCACCTCATATATCAACATTTCACGCTCTAGGTCGCAAATTGCTAAGGGATTCCGGCATCCCAACTTTCTTGAGCGTTTTTACTGAGGATGACTTTAAACTGAAACAGTGGGTCACTGGATGGATTGAAGATTATCTTAAGGCTGACTCATCTCGTATTTATGACCTCATCGTACTATCCACGCAGCCAGTTAACCCGTTCGACTTCAAAACGATTGAAGAATATGAAAGATTCACTCGCGACAATGAATTAAGGACGCTAAACGCCGAGCTCGTCAAGGGGTATCAAGAGCTTCTAATAGCCAATTTTCTTTTCGTTAATCAAATTCCATATCAATACGAAGCTCCATATGTCAGCAAACGACGCATTGATATTGGATTTGATTACAAACCTGATTTTTATCTAACAGGTACAAATATTTATATAGAGCACTTCGGTGTAGATCGCAACGGCAAGACACGACCAGATATCAATGCACTGAAATACAACGAATCCATGCAAAGCAAACGTTCGTTGCATGAAGAATGTGGAACAATATTAATTCAAACGTTCCATTATGAGTGGTGCGAAGATACATTACTATCAGAACTTGAAAGTAAGCTATCTGCTCAAGGAATCAAGTGCAATCCAATGCCGCCCGAAGCACTTTTTGAGAAACTTAACAAAGAAGGGCATATAAAGAACTGGAGTGATCTAATGAAAAAAGCACTCCTGGCAATCCGTGTTGAAAGACTAACCAAAACGGCGATGCAAAATCGATTTGAGCAGGCAAAAATTCATCAACCAGAGAAATGTTCAGTTCTATTGGAAGCATTACACCAGGGATACATTGCTGAGCTCAATGATCAAAATACCATAGACTTTGACGACATGATAATTAAGGCAATTCACGTCGTCATGCAGGGCAGTTTCACCCCAAAATGGAAGTACATTCTGGTTGATGAATTCCAGGATATATCTGCGGCCCGAATGGAATTCATCAACGCATTGATTGAAAAAGGACCAGATCCTTCTTTAACAGTTGTTGGTGATGACTGGCAGTCAATTTATCGATTTTCTGGCGGCAAACTTGAGTTGACAACTCGTTTTGGGTCGATGGTCGGTCCTTACACGGAAACCAAACTGCAGAAGACGTTTCGATACAATAACAGCATCGCTAATACTGCAGGGCAATTCATCATGGAAAACCCTGAACAGTACAAGAAATTCATTGAAACCGACAAGAAAGAAAATCAGCCGCAAGTTATTCTTCTTGATGACAAGGTTGGTAAGCAAGAAGGTGTTTACGAGCGGGTTAATGAAATCGTTCAGAAGATTCGAGTAAATAAACCGACCGAAAGTATTGCTATTATTGCTCGCTATAATTATTTGCTAAAAGAAGCTAAACAATCTCTTTCAAATGTAAATCTAAACAAAGATATTAAATTCTGGAGCTTTCATCGCTCTAAAGGCTTAGAAGCTGATTACTGTATTTTGATAGGCTTTTTCCAAGGGAAAAGCGGATTTCCCAACGAAAATAGAAATGAAGCGATCATTGAAGCATTGCTTCCAAATTTAGATTCTTACCCACATTCGGAAGAAAGACGGCTTCTTTATGTAGGGTTAACTCGCACAAGAAACAAGTCTTATATCATCGCTGATCCAACAGCACCATCTGATTTTATTACAGAGCTGTTAGCTCCGAAATATGAGCTGAATATTGTATCCAAGACCTTTCAGGAACAATATAGAAAAATCTTTAAATGCCCAAATTGTGAAGACGGCTACTTGAGATTGTTGAGTGGAAAATTCGGCGAATTTTACGCTTGCAGTACAGGTCTAGGGTGCGTTGTAGGAAAGGCTAGAGTTTGTAAAAAATGTAGAGCACCTTCCATTGATACGCGTGATGCGAGCATCTGCAACAATATTGCCTGCAGGAACACTATTAAAATATGTGATAAATGCGGTCGACCGATGAATATCAAAGATGGAAAGTTTGGTCAGTTTTGGGGGTGCACTGGGTATGGGATAAAGCATGATCAGTGCAAAAACACTAATAAAGCTTAAATGGTTCTAGTGCGACAAGTGCATGACGTGACAATCAGCGTGGAAATTTTAGTCAAAAACAGTGCTGTAAATTACCAGGATAAAAAATACAGGCTTATGTTTTGAAATAAGTACTCGTGCATTCAAAAACCGGAACGATCTACTGCAAGAACTACGCAACACGAGACAATCTCTGGCTTGTAGACAAGACATTATTCTGTGTCTTGGTAGAAAAATGCCGGTTTATTTATGAATAAATACTTAACTCTTTAAATTAATTAAAATATTTATGGTTTCAGACTAAGCATTAGAAATAGGATATAAAATTGAAATATTTACTAACAGGCTTAATAATTTTATTGGTTGCTTATGTAGGCAATATTGAACCTCCAGCAGTTGGTAGCGTTAAAGTTATTGATGGCACAGAACATATATATAAGTGTTTTCAAAGAACATATAGAAATGGCTATGAATTTGATAATGAATATAAAATTGTACTTTATGGTGAGCAACCTTTAATAGTAGGCGCCGAATATGACGCTGATGCTTGGCCTGCTAATCCAAACCTAGATCCAGTTTTATATGATATGGGTACATTCAACATAACAGTTTTA
>CAJAHC010000557.1 GCA_903939355.1 uncultured Methylococcaceae bacterium
AAGTCTATTTTTTTATCCGGGGGACTGTTAAGCGCGTCATCGGTTAGCGTTATATAATGATTAAGAATTTCTTTGCTATAACCTTTTCCCAATTCAGCGGCCATTTTTTCTGAATTTTCAGTACTCGCTTGAACTAGTAGCGTCGTAAAAGAGGCATCCGGTTGCGGTAATCTTGCTTTAAGCCATAGGCCACTGACATTCAACATAACAAATCCGACAATAACGGTTACAAATAGAAACTTTCCCGTGTTTTGTTTACGTTTTTGCCAAGCAATTAAAAGCGGAATATTGCAAAGTATTGTTGCGGCACTAAGGCCACTGAAACCAATAATTTCAGCCCATTGGTAAATAGGGAGATTAGATCCATACCAAGAATAACCAAAGTTCCAGTCAAACAATGTGAATGAATAACGCTCACATAGTGTAGTTATCATAGCCATCATTGCCAGTGATAGTTGATGCGACCATTTAAACTTTCGAAATCCAGAAAACCATAATAAGCCGGCCAAAGGCACATATAAATGTGCTATTAATGCGTAGAACAGCATTCCTAGTAAGGCAATAGGCCAGTCAAGATGCGCAAACTCATGAAGTAAATAAGTCACCCAGTTAAAGCCAATTAAGGTAAATACAAAGGCCGTGATCATGCCGCCCAAGATTACATTTTTTAAGTTGGATTGTTTGATCCAAAAAAGCCATAAAGGTACAAAACAGAAAAGCGAAGCCCACGGTGGGAATGGAATGTAACTGGTGCCTATAAAAAAACCAGACATGATAGGAAGTAACCAAATCCTGTTAATACTGCTTAAAAAATTTATCATTGTTAGTATTTGGCGTTGTGAATATGATATGAGATTGCTGCAAGGTAAATTAAGTAAAATACTTTACAGGATAAAACAGAAAATTTTGTAAAAAGTGCTTTAGAAACTTATCGTGAAATTACATCTTTTTCTTTACGAGGTTATGACAGTTTTTTTGGAGGAGTAGCTTATGAAAGTTATGTTTTTTATAGAGGGTTCTTTTATGTGTAAAACATAAAAACGATTAGGATGTTTTTAAGAGCTTAAACCCTCCCGTTAAAAAAACAGGAAGGTTATATGGATAATAATTTAAGAACTGCTTGCTTTTTAGTTATTGTGTATTTCTGCATATAATGCACGGTACTCATCACTCAACTTATGATTAGGAACATAATGAATGAGAGGTTGAGATGCTGAGTGAGACTCCCTTACCTTAATGGATGGAGAAATCATTGCTGCAAGAACTGGGAGACCTTCTGCAATAAGTTCATCGACCAATTGGCGTGGTAAATTGGCTTGTTTTTGGAATTGATTGACAATAATGCCTTCTATCTCAAGACCTTGATTGTGATCGGCTTTAACTTCTGTTACTGCCTGCATCAATGTATATAAAGCTTCTCTGGCAAAAGTATCGCAATCAAAAGGAATTAAGCATTTTTCCGCAGCAATTAGAGCTGATTGACTGTAGAAGTTAAGTACCGGAGGTGTGTCCATATAAATGGCATCAAATCCCTGAAGTTTATCTAGAGCTTCTCTTAATTTGAAGATTTTAAATCTTGATTCCAAGCGTCCTTGCAAGGGTTCAAGCTCCGGATGTGAAGGGATAACGTAGAGATTAGGGAAAGGTGTTTCATGAATAACCGATTCTAGCCCAGAATTGTTGTTTCCACCAAACAGAGAAATGCTTAGGCAATCTTTGAAGAAAAGGGCAATGGTTTTATCGCTGTCACTAACTTTGTTACCTAATAAGTACTGGGTAGAATTACCCTGAACATCCAGATCAATGACGAGAGTGCGCTTTCCCTCCATGGCACTTATAGCGGCTAAATTACAAGTAATCGTTGATTTACCAACACCGCCCTTTTGATTAAATATGACTCTGCGCATTTTATTCCCCATAAAATCAGATAGATAAAAAAAGTATTATAAGCCCTGAACCTGTAATATCAAATGCGTATAAAAACTTTAGCATGACATGCAGGACATTCAGGAATTTCACTGGTTGTTTTAAACGCAATTTCTTTGCCACAGGCATCACAGATAAAAGTACCTGGCACTGTTATATCACCGCTATGATAAGTGTGAGTTTCTGCAAGTTGCTCAAGCTTTCCAAGTTCTATACGGGTTTTATCCGCAACACTTAAAAAAGCATCCAGAGTGAAATTTTCAATCAGTTCGATATCAAATTTAAACCATTCGGAGAGGGAATCTTTATCTTCATTTTCTGATAAGACATGGGCGGCGTGTTCAATGTCACGTTTTATGTAACTGGATAGTTTATTGAGTTCATCGGTA
>CAJAHC010000558.1 GCA_903939355.1 uncultured Methylococcaceae bacterium
AATCATTTTTACTTTTTGCGCTGTTTCATAATGCGCGTCACCTACAATCGCAGGTGTTAAAATTCTTGATGTAGAATCCAATGGATCTACCGCAGGATAAATACCTAAATCGGCAATCTTACGAGACAATACCGTTGTAGCATCTAAGTGCGCAAAGGTAGTAGCTGGTGCTGGATCGGTTAAATCATCCGCAGGAACATATACCGCTTGTACGGAAGTGATAGAACCACTCTTTGTAGAAGTAATACGCTCTTGCATAAGTCCCATCTCTGTTGCTAAAGTTGGTTGGTAACCTACCGCTGATGGCATACGACCTAATAATGCTGATACCTCAGAACCTGCTTGTGTAAAACGGAAGATATTATCTACGAAAAATAAAATGTCTTTTCCTTTTCCTGTTCCATCTCCATCACGGAAATATTCTGCAATAGTTAAACCACTCAAAGCTACACGCGCACGTGCTCCTGGAGGTTCATTCATTTGTCCGAATACGAAAGTAGCTTTTGACTCTTTTAATTCTTTCAAATTTACTTTGCTTAAATCCCATCCACCTTCTTCCATGCTATGTTTGAAAGCATCACCATATTTCATGATCCCTGCTTCAATCATCTCACGTAATAGATCATTACCCTCACGTGTTCTTTCACCCACACCCGCAAATACGGATAATCCACCATGCCCTTTGGCAATATTATTAATCAACTCTTGAATCAATACAGTTTTACCAACACCCGCACCACCAAACAATCCAATCTTACCACCTTTTGCATAAGGCTCAATAAGATCAATAACTTTAATACCAGTAAACAACACTTCTGTTGCAGTACTTAAGTCTTCAAACTTTGGAGGCGTTGCGTGAATAGGACGACCATTTGATTTATCTAATTGAGGTAAGCCATCAATAGCATCACCTGTTACATTAAATAAACGACCATATATATCATCGCCTATTGGCATTGAAATGGGTTTACCACTATCTATTACTTCCATTCCTCTTACCAAACCTTCTGTACCGTCCATCGCAATGGCACGAACACTATCTTCTCCTAAGTGTTGTTGCACTTCAAGAATTAATTTTTCACCACCTGGTCTTACAATTGTAAGCGCATTATAAATTTCAGGAAGTGATTGCTGATTTGGGAATTGAACGTCTACAACAGCACCAATAATTTGTTTGATTTTACCATTTGTTGTCATAATATACTATTTCGGCTGCAAAGGTAAGGTATTGCTAGTTTATTGCAAAAATTGTACGTAGATAATCGCAGCTAAAATTCCTCCCACAATGGGGCCAATTACAGGTACAGCGGCATAGCCCCAATCACTGCTGCCTTTTCCCTTTATTGGCAGTATAAAATGCATGATTCTAGGCCCTAAATCCCTGGCTGGATTCACTGCCCAGCCTGTGGGTCCGCCTAGTCCAAAGCCAATTCCCCCCACCAATAAGGCCACGGGTAAAGCAGATAAAGCGCCTAAATCGGAACTGGCTGGCTTCAATAAAAATATACCCAGTAAAAACACCCTGGTGGCCAAGGTTTCTACAATAAAATTTTGAGGAATATTTCGAATGGCAGGCCCTGTTGAAAAAACAGCTAATTGTGCTCCTGCATCCTGGGTTTCATTAAAGTGATCCTTGTAGACCATCCAAACGATGAGCGCCCCTAACATTGCTCCCAAAATTTGGGCTAATATATAAGAAGGCACCAAGGCCCACTCAAACTTACCGGCACTAGCCAGTGCAATAGTGACCGCCGGATTTAAATGACCCCCACTAATACTACTAGTTGCGTATACTCCCACAAATACAGCAATC
>CAJAHC010000559.1 GCA_903939355.1 uncultured Methylococcaceae bacterium
ATAGGTAATCAGGTTTCAAAGACGCCACGCGTGTAGCGTTCCAAAATGGCCTTATTGAGCAAGGTGAGAACTGGATGAAAATGATAGAAACACGCAATAAAACCTCTGATACCTACAATCCCCATATTGCTCAAACAGTTGTAACGGACATCTTGGAGCGGTTTTTCCCTGCCTTTGAGAGCATGGCAAAAAAATTCACTGCAATTAATGATTGAACCACGGAGGTTTGCCAAATGGACATCCGATCAATAATTAAAAATATATCCTGTTTTGTTTTAGTATTAATCCTATCTTTTATTTTCCTTACCAATAATGTCAGTGCCGAAACAAAAACCTTCATTAAAGAATATACATATCAGGCAAGCGAGGCAGACAGTAAACTTTCCAGCAGAACCGTTGCTCTCCGGGAAGTCAAAAGGCTTCTGCTGGAGGAATTGGGAACATATCTGGAAAGCCAGACAGAAGTGAGAAACTTTCAAATTACCAAAGACCAGATTACTGCCCTGACAGCGGGCATAGTCAGCACGGAAGTCATGGAAGACAAATGGGACGGCAAGGCATACTGGCTGAAAGCGAAAATATCAGCCAACCCGCAGGACGTGATAAAAGCCATTGACACCCTACGCAAAGACCGTGTCAAAGTAAAAGAACTAGAGGAATTAAGAAAAAAATCTGAAGAACTTTTAGATGAAAATGAGCGGCTAATTAAAGAGTTAAAAACAGCAACAGGTAATGCAAAACAAGAAACCGCACAAGCATATAAGCAAAATATCAATAATTTAAGTGCAACTGAATGGTTTGAAAAAGGCTATAAATTAGGTATATCGGGCAACTACACCGACGCAGAAAAAGCATTTAGCAAAGCAATAGCGCTGAATCCGCAGGACGTAGCGGCTTACAATAACAGAGGGTTTGTTTATTATGAACTTGGCAACATTCAGCAGGCGATTAAGGATTACAACATAGCAATAGAACTGAATCCGCAGCTTGCAATGTCATACTCTAACAGAGGGGTTGCTTATGGCAAGCTTGGCAATTATCAGCAGGCGATTAATGATTACAATAAGGCAATAGAACTGAATCCACAGTATGCAGCGGCTTACTATAACAGAGGGATTTCTTATAAAAATCTTGGCAATTATCAGCAGGAGATTAATAACTATAACAGGGCTGTAGAATTTAATCCACAGTTTGCGGCGGCTTACTTTAACAGAGGGGCTGCTTATACCAATCTTGGCAATTATCAGCAGGCAATTAAGGATACCAGCAAAGCGATAGAACTGAATTCGCAGGACGCAGAGGCTTACAATAACAGAGGGATTGATTATTATGAACTTGGCAATACTCAGCAGGCAATTAATGATTATAATAAGGCAATAGAACTAAATCCGCAGTATGCAAAAGCATACTATAACAGAGCGATTGCATATGCCAAGCTTGGCAATTATAATCTTTCTTCTGAGAATTGTAAAATTGCAGCCAGATTAGGAGATAAAGGCGCACAGGATTTCTTAAGATCACATGGAATGAAGTGGTAATATAAACTAGATGAGATTAAACTAACAGCTTTAGGAAAGTCAAATGTTGGTTAAGCCAATTACCAAGTCGGTAATGATAAGTTATGATTTGCAAATTGTGTGGAGAAGACAGAAAACTGATTAAAGCCCATATTATACCTGAGGGATTTTTTCGACCATTGAGACTTGGTAGCACAGTGCTTGAAATGCATTCAAATACCAATGGTGCATTACCAAAGAAATCTCCCATAGGTATTTATGATAAGAATATTTTATGTGAAAAATGTGACAAATATATCGGACTATGGGATGATTATGCTCACAAACTATTGATTCAAAATTTTTCAGAAAATTTTGCAGTGTATGAAGGCAGCACTAAAGCAGCTTATAAAATCAATGTATATGACTATGAGAAACTAAAACTATTTTTTCTATCTATTTTATGGCGTGCTACAATTTCATCACAGCCATTCTATAAAAGAATAGAAATTGGGGCACATGAACATATCCTTAAAGAAATGATCATAAATGGTGATCCGGGCGGTACATACGATTATGCAGTCTCATTGGCAAAATTCAGTGATCCAAGGATTAAAGAAATGTTAGATCCTCATAAAACGAGGCTTAACAGTATTAATTACTGCCAATTCTATATTACCGGATTTGTTCTATACATCAAAACGGACAAGAGAAATCCGCCTGATTTTCTGAAAGAATTTTGTTTAAAAAGAGACCCACCTTTTTGGATTATTTTGAGGGATATAGATAGAGGTAAAGATGGCAAGATAATGAAAGATATTGTATTAAAAGCTATTCAAAAATAATAGCGAACCAGTTAAATCAGCCGATCGCTACGCTCCGGCTGATTTATACGTCATGTGTAATTGATGTGCAAAGAATAGAAAACTGGGGGGCAAATCTTTCACCTTGGCAATTGCCACTAAAAAACAACGCAACCCCTTACCAGTCCTGTCATTCGCCGGATTGTATTTACTCTGCGTTCGCGTGGCAAATTAGTTGATACGCCGCGTGAGGTCTGCCCTAAAAGGCAGGGCACACGATGCGGCCTACAGTCGATGAGCCGGCAGGCGAAGAAGCAATCTTATAGCGGGAGCTTTGCACAACTACATAAAAACAATAATTTTGTCATCATTCCCGCGAATAGACTTTGCCGCAATTGTCATTGCGAGCCGACTCGCAGGCGGCGTGGCAATCTCATAAGCCGCAGATAGTATTGAGATTGCCACGTCGTCCAAGGGACTCCTCGCAATGACAAACGAAGGTTGCGACACAGTCTCGAAGGCGGGAATCCAGTATTATTAGGTGTTTCCTGGATTTACCCTAAAGGGCACTTCGCCGGGTCAAGCCCGGAATGACGAATAGAGGGGTTATGCAAATCTCTCATAGTAGCGATGATTGTTTGTTCTAATGTTCTAACAATAACCGCAAATCTGGAGATAATAAATGAAAAGAAAACAACATTATTTTTTGATTTACTTTCTATTGCTGCTGTTCATATTTTTACCGGTGGTTGTCCTCTCAGAGACCGCGCCACCTGCTTCGCCTCAAAACAAGACGTGGAAGGGATCTATATCTAATCAAAAAGAAGAATTCATTCAAGTGGTGGAGACGCAAGAACAATGGTCGGAGCTGTGGATGCGTGCCTTTGCCAAACCGGCGCCGGATGTGGATTTTGGAAAATATGCCGTGGCCTGCGTCTTTCTCGGGCATTCCGCGGACTGGCTCTATGCTATTATTTTTGGTCAACCCTTCATGCGCGATAATCAACTGGTTATTCCGTTTGGTCTTGCTGAAATCATTTTAGAATTGTCCGGCCCTTTTAAAGCTTCCGGGCAATATTCCATGAAGGTTTTTGAAAAAAAGAAAAACGTCAAAATGATTATGGAAGAGGATCCCCAATCCCATAAAGGGAGGAAATAGTTTCTATGCTATCCTACCGTAAAGGAATTTATTTAATTATACTATGCGTGGCGGTGCTTGCGGGTTATTTTGCTTATGATATGATTCAGGCAAAGCGCATGGCTGCCGATGTTTGCACTGGTGCGGTACAGGGAATGCTGCTGGAAGATTTCTTGTCAAAATTGCCCGAAAAGGATTACAGAATAATCAGGCGAGATAAATATTTAACGATAGTGCCGAAAAAAGGCATGGGCCGCAATTCCTGCACGGTTATGCATGACGGGCGGCAAGTCACAGGATCAAAGACAGGGTTTAACGATTGATGATAAATAAGTGGAGGACACATGTTTAGA
>CAJAHC010000560.1 GCA_903939355.1 uncultured Methylococcaceae bacterium
GTAGAAGTTATTTCTACAGTTTCTGGTGGCTCTATTATTGGTGCGTTGTATTATCTTCATGTCAAAAAATTACTGGAATCTATTCCAGATGATCGTATTACCGATCAACATTATATCGATATAGTTAAGGAGATTGAGCTCGATTTTTTGAAGGCAACAGAAAAAAATATTCGAATGTCGACTTTTACCAACTTTATAGCTAACTTTAAAATGGTTTTATTTGAATATTCTCGTAGTGATCGTATAGCCAAATTATACAACGAAGCATTTTACCAATTGGTATTGAGTGGTGTGACTGATCCAATACAGATGCAGGAATTAAAAATTTATCCTAAAGGTGGATCTACTAATTTTTACCCTTTAACTGATAATAACTCACGAAAAGCCAAAGTCCCTATTTTGGTACTCAATGCCACTTCACTTAATAGTGGTCGGAATTGGCAATTTACTGCTCAGACTATGGGTGAACCTCCTGTGCTCGGAATCAATAAGTTTGATAAAAAACCCATTCGATTGCGAAGAGCCGATGGTGACGGTTATGGAAATATGGTTAATACACCTATTAATCAGCAGCAGTTTTCTTTAGGACATGCTGTGGCCGCTTCAGCATGTGTGCCTATTCTTTTCGATCCCTTGGCTATAAGTAACTTGTACTACAATCGAGAAGACAAAGAAAACATCCGTGTGCAACTAGTAGATGGTGGTGTATTTGATAATCAAGGGACTGACGGGCTATTGCAATATGACTGTACGTGTTTTGTTATCAGTGATGCTGCGGGGCAAATGGGAACTGAAAATAATCCTGCAGTTGATCCTATTCCGGTAGCTTTGCGTGTTGGTAGTATTCTGCAAGACCGTGTTAGAACGGAAAGTTTATTACATCTTACAGCGACTAACACTAATAATGTTGCATTTATAAGCTTACGAGAAGGCTTAGGTATTCAGCAAATAGGATGGTTCGATAAAAATAATATTCAAGCTCCTGATATTTTGATACCGCCTAGTTCTCAAGATTTTGGTGTCGATCCTAGGGTGCAGGATAGTCTATCCAAGATGCGTACTGATCTGGACGCTTTTACCGAAGTGGAAGCTTATTCACTCATGTTAGATGCCTATTTAATGAGTAAGATGGAGTTAGATAACTACAAAAAGACTGTCAATTGTAGCGATATTCAAAACTCCGTCTCCCGATTCTCCAATAAAGACTGGGCATTCCTAGGTATTGAAAAATGGATGAGAGAGCCTACGGAAGAATATCTTAAGCAACTTAAAGTTGCTCAACTTACATTCGGCAAGGCATTGATGTTATTACCTTGGCTATTGATTCCTCTGTTTTTTATAGCATTTGTTTCACTCTATGTTTATTGGTCGCAATTAGTTGGGCTACTATTCAGTTCTATACCGGTATATCTAATAGTAATAGCTTTACTGCCTTTAGTAATTAATAGGATTGCACCTGATTTACTGAAATTATTACCTTTTCTAGAGGCTTTACGACCAACAGCTATGCTAGCTAAAGCTGTTGGAAAAGTGATGTTATTAACTATGGGCACGGTATTCGTGCAACTGTATTTATGGATTATTAACCCCTTATTTCTTAAATATGGTCGTCTTAGTAATTTGAAGTAACAGGGTTGCTAAAATCTAGTGGAGTATTAATTGCTCCACTAATTTGTGAGACATTATTGTTACCATTTTAGCTCTTCAATAATTCAGGAATTTTTCCTATAGGAAGTTAAGTGCTTTTCGTTGAAAATATCAATTTGTATTTTTATGGTTGATATAAATGTTAATAATAAAAGGAAAGTCTTTTTTTGTAAGAAAGACATGTTTAGCGGTGATTTCAGTTTTCCTGATATCAGCTAAAGTAATGGCTGTCGATGTTTCTTTAACACCTGACAATGAAACTGTTCTTACAGTGAAGTCACCAAAAGATACAA
>CAJAHC010000561.1 GCA_903939355.1 uncultured Methylococcaceae bacterium
GCAAAATATAAAAAGAAAAACATTAAATATGGTGAAAATTTCAATAATGATATTGCATGTAGCGTCCCAATTGAGCGTTTTATCAAGCAACAATCATACAAGAATGGTTCATATAAATTTGAGAAATTAGAAAAGTCCGTTAATGGACGCACTTATAGCGACTTAAGTCTGGTTAATTATAGAAATAATCTTGGTCCGGTTAAATGTCTTTATTCATTCGTATTGCCTGGGCTTGGTAAACGCATTATTACTGAAGGACAAAAAGGTGGTGGCACAATTGTTTTATTTCTAATTTCAACTGCTATTTCGGTAGGAAGTAAGATTTATTCTGATAATCAATACAATAGTTATAAAAATGCGATTAATGTTTCAGAAAAGAATACAGCTTATGATGCTGCAAATATGTCAAATAAAATTTTCTTGATTTCGGGAGGAATTGCAGCAACAATATATTTATACGATATTTTTTGGGTATTTGGCAAAGGGATAAGTAATAATAAGCAATCAACATTGTTGAAATCTCAATTGAAAAAAGCACCGATTAATTTGTTAGAATCTCCAATTAAACCTGCTATCAATGAAATCCCATAAGTTGCTCGTTATCTTTCTTTGTGTCTTATACATTTTATCTTGTAAAAAAGATGTGGTATCATGGGATTTGCCTAAACTTCCAGAGGTAAATACTCAGGACGTGAGTTCTATTCTTGACAGTACTGCTACTGCTACTGGTATCGTTATTCAAGATGGTGGCACCATGGTTACAAAACGTGGTATCTGTTACAGCCGTTCTACTAATCCTAAAATATCTGACGATATGGTTGAGGGTGGAAACGGTGAAGGCTCTTTTATTTGTAATTTGAAAGGCCTTGTACCTAAGACTGCTTATTTTCTGAGGGCGTTTGCTACAAATAAGGTGGGCACAACCTATGGATATGAGATCGGATTTGTTACAAAAGGAGTCCCTACAGTTACAACCAATTCCGTGGGTTTTATTGATGCAACAACAGCTCAAAGTGGAGGTTCAATAAGTTCCAATGGCGGATTGGAAATCACGCAAAAGGGGATTTGTTATGCTACAATCCAAGCCCCAACAATTGGGGATAATAAAATAATTAGTGGTAGCGGATCTGAAAATTTTATTTCAAATCTTATTGATTTATCTCCAATTACTACTTATTTTGTACGTGCTTTTGCAATCAATTCCATCGGTATTTCTTACGGAAATGAAGTGACCTTCACAACTAGTGCTCTTGTTCCAACTCTTACTACCGAAAATCCTTCTTCTGTCACAGCAACCTCGGCAGTTACAGGTGGTAATATAATAAATGATGGAGGTGCCCCAGTTACAGAAAGAGGCCTTTGTTATAGCACATCTGCTAATCCGACAACACTAAACACAAGTATCAATTGCGGTAGTGGGATTGGGACATATGTTGAAACTATAAATGGTCTTTTGCCGAACACTACATATTACGTAAGAGCATATGCTAAAAACACTGCTGGGACTGCTTATGGTAACCAAATTAGCATAAAAACTTTACCTGAGCCGCCAACCGTAACCACTACAACTGCATCTTCCATTACTGCAAATGAAGCCGTATCAGGAGGAAATGTAGAAAATGATGGAGGTTCCGCTGTTATATCAAGAGGCATCTGCTATAGTACAACTTCAAATCCAACTACAAATAATAATAACATTTCAAATGGTTCTGGTAACGGAAGTTTTAGTGCTATTATTACTGGGCTATCCCCTAATACATTATACTATGTAAGAGCTTATGCCAGAAATAGCATTGGTATTTCATATGGCAACCAGATCAGTTTCACAACACTATCAATATCCGCCCCAACTGTTACTACTGCAGTTGCTTCATCCATTACTTCTTCTGGTGCTATATCGGGAGGTAATGTTACTAAAGATGGAGGTTCCACCATTATTTCAAGAGGTATCTGCTATAGCACAACCACAAACCCAAATACTAATAATAGTACCATTTCAAGTGGTTCAGGAATCGGAAGCTTTAGTGCTACCCTAACAGGATTATCCTCAAATACATTATACTATGTTAAAGCTTATGCTAGGAATAGTATAGGCACTTCTTATGGAAACCAGATTAGCTTCACTACACTTTCTGTTTCAATTCCAACTGTAACTACAACATCTGCATCTTCGATTACTTCAACTGGTGCGGTATCAGGAGGAAACGTCACTAATGGTGGAGGATCTACAGTTACATCAAAGGGCATCTGTTATAGCACCACATCAGATCCAACAACGGCAAATAGTACTATTTCCGGCGGCTCTGGCCTAGGAAGTTTTACAGTTAGCTTAACAGGCCTGTCTCCAAAAACAAGATATTATGTTAGGGCCTATGCTATAAATAATGCTGGTCCTTCTTATGGTAATCAGGTCAGTTTTACAACAAAAGCATTATCTGTAGGTGACAACTACAAGGGAGGGATAGTTTTTTATCTTGATGTTAGTGGTGATCATGGGTATATTTCTGCTTCCTCAAACCAAAGCACTGGAGCAGCATGGGGATGTTATGGCACATTATTGAGTAATTGTAATGGAACCGCTTTAGGAACGGGGCAGGCTAATACTACTGCAATCGTAACTGGGTGCACATCCTCTGGTATTGCAGCACGTATTTGCAATGATCTAACATTAAATGGCTATTCTGATTGGTATTTACCCTCTTCAGGTGAATTAGATTTAATGTACACAAACTTGAAATCAAATAATTTAGGTAATTTTACTAGCGCACAATATTGGAGTTCTACCCAATCTTCATCAACTTATGCCAAGTCAAAATCTTTTTCAACTGGTACAAATAGCACTTCCTCTGGTAAGAACTCTACTTATTATGTTCGTGCAGTAAGAACATTTTAGGAAAAAAATGAAGAGGAGATTTAATTGGAATTCACGGTCCCGAGCTCCTGCGGCC
>CAJAHC010000562.1 GCA_903939355.1 uncultured Methylococcaceae bacterium
CTCCCCGCGAGGACTGGAATGAAGCCCAGCCAGTAAACTTTCAATTCTTGACCAGTCAATAAGTTCATGAACATCGTCTAACTCTTTTAAAGCCTCATGCTCAATCAGCATCGCATCAACCAATGTCGTTTGTTGTAAGTTTTTCCACGCCATTTTAATTACCTAATTAGATGATTTTATAGGGTCTATTATCTCATTTTTATGCGAATTTTTCTGGCTTCGTGCAAAGGTCTCAGCTAGTATAAAAGGGGGCGTTCCACTCACATCCCCTGCTACAATAACTATGGCAGGACAGTATCTTTATGTAGCGTGACTTAATATCCGATCTTATTATGAAATTATTAACCATGTATTACTGCTTAAGCTAATAAATGAACTGGTCAGAGCCTTATTCTTACTAAGAATGACAATTAAGCTCTATTGATAAGTCTCTCATTAAATCAAAAAATTTACACTGCTCATTTATAATACTTAGAAAATATATTTCATTAGCTTTATTAGTATTTTCAACTAACATACTTGCTGAATATTCTGAAAGTTGCAGAGATACATCAATACGATAAAACACTTATTTTTGATGGCGAATACACGTTATAGATGCATTTCCTAACAATTTTTAGGTTATAATTACAGGACATATTGAGTGAGTGCAAAATGAAATCCAACCAACCAACCAATTTGTTTGTTAGCTTTTGTAAAACAAGTTATTAATGGTTTGCTTTGCTTATGACTAATGCTCCGACTGTTTTTATATTGATGGGCACGTATAATGGTGAGGCGTTTTTAGCCGACCAGTTGCTGTCTATAGAAAACCAGTCCCATACTAATTGGCGTCTGATAATCAGTGATGATGGCTCTACTGATGCGACCTTAGCCATCGCTAAATCGTTTCAAGACAAGTGGGGCAGTGATCGGTTAGAAATCCGTGAGGGACCACAACAAGGGTTTTGTACTAATTTTCTCAGCTTAGCCTGCGACCCGACTATACAAGCGGATTTTTATGCCTTCTCTGATCAAGATGATGTCTGGATGGTTGATAAGTTAGCTAGAGCCTTAGCGTATTTTGATACGGTAAACAATGCAGACCTCCCGAGAGTGTATGGTAGTCGCACACAACTAGTGGATCAGCACTTAACACCCTGTGGCTACTCACCTTTATTTACCTTACCGAGGTCCTTTCGTAATGCCCTTGTGCAAAGCATTGCCGGCGGTAATACCATTGTCTTTAATCAACCTGCTAAAATGGTCTTGGAAAAAACCGGTTTGCGGCAGGTAGTGTCCCATGACTGGTGGCTGTATCTATTAATCAAAGGTGTCGGCGGTGTGGTGTTTTACGATCCCCAACCGTCGCTACTGTATCGACAACATAATGGCGCACTGGTAGGTCATAATTGTAGTTTTAAGGCCAAATTAGACCGCATTATTTATGTTCTTAATGGTCGCTTTAAAGCGTGGAATACTTTAAACTGTCAGGCGCTCTTAGCTGTTCATCATGTTTTGACTATCGACAATCAGGTAATATTAGAAAGCTTTAATCGGTTACGAGGGGGGCATTTTAAAGACAGGGTTAGGCTATTAGAAGTTTGTGGTCTATATCGCCAAACCTGGCAGGGTACTTGTAGCCTTTGGTTGGCAACCTTGCTAAATAAGATTTAGCTGATTTGATGCACCATTTACGTTCCACACTGAACAATAACAAGAGAGTAAAGTTTGGATCATTCATCCATCGCCATCAACCCTCACGCCAAACAACCCACCTCACCGCTGGCATTATGTAAAAGCCTGTGGCGCAATCGGCAGCTGATTTTACAAATGACCAAGCGTGAAGTGGTGGGCCGTTATAAAGGCTCGGCAATGGGCTTGGCGTGGTCGTTTTTTAATCCCGTGTTTATGTTGGTGGTCTACAGCTTTGTGTTCTCCGAAATTTTTAAATCCCGTTGGAGCGGTGTCGGTGGTGATGACAGTAAAACCCAGTTTGCGGTGGTGTTGTTTGTCGGCATGATCGTATTGGGTTTGTTTAGTGAGGTAGTTAATCGAGCCCCTTCACTTATTCTGGGCAATGTTAATTACGTAAAAAAAGTCATCTTCCCTTTAGAGATTTTACCCATTATCGCGATGGGTGCGGCTTTATTTCATAGCTTGATTAGTTTATGTGTATTGCTGGCAGCTTTTGCATTATTTAACGGATACTTACAATGGACAGCGGTTTTCATACCGCTAGTACTGCTGCCGTTGGTTATTGTTACCACGGGACTTGCTTGGATATTGGCAGCCATTGGTGTATTTTTACGTGATGTGGGGCAAACCATTGGCATTATTACTACTGTGTTAATGTTTCTCTCCCCCGTATTTTACCCTGTTACAGCCGTGCCAGAAAGATTCCGGCTTTTTATTATGGCAAATCCTTTAACTTTTATTATTGAGCAAGCTAGAGATGTCTTAATTTGGGGCAACACGCCTAACTGGATAGGGCTGGGTGTATACACTTTAGTGGCATCAATGTTTGCGTGGGCAGGTTTTGCCTTATTTCAAAAAACAAGGAAGGGTTTTGCTGATGTCCTCTAACTTAAAAAAACAAACTTCAACTAATGTTGTTTGGCACAATGCCACCGTTACCCGTGCGCGTCGTGAAGCGCAAAATAGCCATCGTGGCGCAATACTTTGGTTTACGGGTTTGTCAGGGGCTGGCAAATCAACGCTGGCGCATGCCGTTGAAGAACATCTTCATCAACACGGCTGTAAAACTTTTGTATTGGATGGTGATCTGGAGCTTGATTCTAGATTTTCAAGGCGAAAAAAGATAGGTGGTGTCTACTCCCATTTTTGTCGAATGTTGATAGATGATAAAATACAGATACTCAGCAACATAGC